>JBAXWD010000024.1:0-8908 GCA_037128645.1 Candidatus Berkelbacteria bacterium | reverse complement strand
GGATGAAACGCGATAAGTACTTGGAGAGCATTAAAAAGACATTGCAGGAGCTAAGAGCTGACATGCGACAGGTGGCAGAGAAAAATATTCGAATTGGATTTATGTTAGGGAAAATTATTGAAGAAGAGAGCATTGATCAACAGGACCCTGAGGCAGGAAGAATTGCTCTCGAACTCGTGATCAAAAAACTGACAAAATAACTAGGAGACGTTGCGTGGGGACAAGTTTTCTGCAAATTTTAAAAAAACGAGATTTCTCCCGTATTTGGACGGCGCAGATTTTGTCGCAAATTGTTTCCAATATGTTGACTTTCGCTTTGATTTTGCATATTTACGACCTTACTGGTAGCCTTACAACAATATCTTTGGTCCTAATTGCTTCCACTGTTCCGTCTGTGATTTTTGGCCCATTCTCTGGCGTTATTACCGACAGGGTCAGGTATAAAAAAGTCCTAATTTACACTAATATTTTGCGCTTTTTGGTCGCAATTTTGTTGATTCCGGCTGCTCATAATACTTTGGCAATTTTGGAAATTATTTTCTTGATGTCGGCAATTTCGCAGTTTTTTGCGCCGGCGGAAATGTCATCAATTCCGCTAATTGTTGATCGTTCGGAAATCGTTGCCGCCAATTCAATTTATATCGCCACACTCTATGGCTCGCTCATCATTGGTTATGGCATTGCTGGGCCAATACTTGGACTTATTGGTTCCAGTTGGCTTTTCGTTTTGGTTGCATTGTCTTATTTAATTTCTGCCATATCAATTAGTTCGATGTCAAATTTTGATATGAAAGAAATCGGCCAGAAGCTCTCGCTTTATAATTTAGCCAGCAGTATCAGTTCGGTTTGGGAACAAACGAAGGAAGGGTTGTCTTATATTAAAAACAAGGAAAATGTTCGCGGACCAATGATTAAGTTGGCCATCGGCTGGGCGATGCTTGGCTCATTTATTGTTGTGATGCCGGGTTTTGCTCAACACACCGTTGGTATTAGCACTAAAATGGCTGGAGTTGTTCTGATTGCGCCGGCGGGCATTGGGATGTTGGTCTCATCATATCTTTTAAATAAATATAAAAATTGGATCAAAGGTAAAGTTATTACCTCCGGATTTGTTATCTGCGGAATTACACTCTTGGCGCTGGCATCATATGGCCTCTACGGCTGGCTGCATTTTGCAATTATAATTGCTGTCTTGTTGATGATAATTCTTGGTATGTCAGCAGCCTTTGTGTATATTTCAACTCAATCTTTGCTTCACTTGAATTCCGAAGTCAAAATGCGCGGCCGGGTTTTTGGCATCTCTGCCATGATGATTAATTTAGCTCTAGGACTCCCTGCACTTTTCATCGGTGGTATCGCTGACTTAACTTCACCGGTATTCACTTTGATAATTTTGGCTTTGGTTATTATCATATATTCGGCAGTCCTGCTTTTTGACGAATAGCGGTTTGCACAAATTCTGGAAAAAGAATACTATATAATAGTAAATACGATCGATTTATTCGACTAATTAAATGGAGCGGGGAAATGGAAGAGCGTTCTAGGGTTTTTAAAAATCACAGATTAATCGTGATTTTTTTCGTCGTTATTTTGATTCTTTTTGCCGCAATTACAATTGCTTTAGTTAATAAGGGATATTTTAAATCAAGCGCTGATTCAGTTGCCGGCGGTGGAACAATTTATGTTGCAATTAAAGACGGTAATGGGTCGCAGAGTTGGTCAGGGATACCGGTTAAGGCCAGTAACACAATAACCGGCAAGGCCCTGCTCGCTGTTACCGATTATAGCGGAGTCGCAAAATTTATTGGTGTTGAAAACGGGAATTATACTATTGCTTACACTGACCCTGGATGTACAAGTAATCAGACCATTTCCACATCAATTAGCTACAGTACCCGTACTGCTTCGGTAACTGGCAAACTTTGTCCAACCACTATTGCTAATTCTTTCACTGTTACCGGGAAAGTCATTGGTGATGGAATATATCCTATGGCGCTCTCGGCGCTGGTTGGGTCTAGCGCCTCAAAAATCCAAACCAGGTCAGAATTTAGCACGGGTAATTTTTCATTGGCTGGATTTAAGGTCACCGGTGGCAATGCTGGTAGTTACAGCATAATTTTAGGAGGCGTCAATGGCTACAAGGTCACAACTTATACTTTAGCTCAGCTGGGTATTACAGGAATTCCGATAGCAGGAAAGACCTATGCACTCTCCACTTTGGCTAAAATGCAATTTAGTTCCACTCCACCGACACCCCCGTCAATTAGTCCGGATATTTACTACACCGTCAAAACTGATTGCAAAGCTGCTGTTTGTACAAACCGAGATACCAGGGGAAGAGTGTCGGGGCTCCCGGTCTCTATTGAATATTCAACCTCGCCCGCACAAACAACCAACAATAACCTAAGCCTTTATGCCGACAGGGATTACAATGGTGTTTTCAAGGGTGTCTCGGTTGGCTCGCCGATTTTCGTTGTAAATAGCAAAAACAGTCCAAGTTACAATCCTGCTTATGAAACATTTATGACTTGGGTTCCGGCAATGACCAAATCAAATTACTCACTGGACGGCAGCGCCTACTATTATGTGGCAGAGTTTCTAATTCATCAAAAAAATACTAAAGTCGGGACCTCTCTCTCTGGCCGGGTCATCAACTCAACTGGTGGATCAGTGTCAGGACTGACTGTTAGTTACGGCGGCAAAACCTCGATCACCGATGCCAATGGCAACTACTCATTAACTGGGTTTATCGCTGGAGACGCAACTATTACTGTTTGCCCGGGGTTTACCTCCACCATTTCAAAATTAACGACCGAAGCAAACCAAAAAATCTCAAATTTTGATTTGCCCGTGTATCCGACGTCATCAATAGTAAATACCGGGTGTACGAAATAGATTGATAGATATGGGAGATATTTTGTCCCCCCAGCGTTTGTGGCGAAATAGCTTGTTTTAAAATAATAATTTCTAACTATTGGAGGAGAAAAATGGGGAAGCGGACTAAATTAATTTTAACGATTGCAATTTCCGTGGTTATTGTCGCTTCCGGTACTATTTTTGCATTAGCTAAATCTGGCATTATTCACATTGGAATATTTGCTAGCCCAACGGCTACTTATTATTCAGCTACAGTAAATATCATGCAGGCGTCTCGTGGTTCTGGTGTCAAGGTTATCGCCAGCCCTAAAAATACTGCCGGTACCTATTCAGGTACGATTGTTGGCGTTACAAATTCTAGTGGCACGCAGTCAGTATTTGACGGCACTTTAGCTGCCGGCAACTATAAGTTTTACATCTCTGACAGAAATTGCAATTCTACTATTGGTGATATTCCAGATTCAAGTTATTTCAACTTGTCAGACGCTGTTTGTCCAGCGCCACCGCCGCCAGCTGGAAATTTTACTGTTAAGGGCAAGGTTACAGATCAGATAACAAATAATGGTGTCGGTGGGATTGTGGTTACGATTGGTGGCAGTTTCACCACTAGTGCCAGTGATGGTGCCTACAGTATAACTAGTAATCTTTTTGGCCTTAACCCAACTGTTGCCTCAAATTACACCATAGGTTTTACAGATGGGCAAAACCCCGTTCGCTACCAATCAGTGTTTAAGGCTCTCGACCAGGAGAATAGCTCTATCGCCAATATCCCGACTGGCTCACCTTATACAGTTAACCAACCGCTGCAATTAATACCTGGTGGTACGCCAAGCTTTACTCTTGGTGGCCTTGTTTATATCAAAAATTCCGATGGCAGCGCTAAGCCTATCAGTGGACTCAATATTCAAATTATTGACCAGGGTGGGTTTCCGATTGCATCGGCTATTAGTAAGGCGTCATACATCACCGGGACAAGCAACCCAAATGGAGCCTATGTAAATTACATCACATCAAGTATCGTTAATATCTCAAGTCTAGATGGGCTAACTCTTGATATTATTGATACAACCAATACCTATAAAGAAATCTATACATCCATTAACAACGGTAATATTGTATATCCGGCAGCAAATGCCATTAGTCCTGAACAAATGAATCAAATCGATGATTCTGTCAAGACTCTTGGATTGCTGCAAGTGGCAGCGCCGATTGCAACTGTGCCAGTAGCCCCAACCATCGGTACGGCAACTGCCGGCAATGCCTCGGCAACTGTGGCTTTTACTCCAACCCCAGCAGCATCGAACGGTGGTTCAACTATTATAAGCTATACCGCCACTTCGACTCCTGGTAACAGAACTGCAACCGGGACAACGTCGCCCATTACTGTTTCAGGTTTAATCAATGGGATTAGTTATAGTTTTACTGTTCATGCCAAAAATTCAATTGGAAACTCAGTGGAATCAGATGATTCTAACGAAGTGACCCCGTCCGCACCGATCCAGACTTGTAATAGGGTTGACCCCAATTTCAAAACAGAGGTTCAGGCTTTTGTTGATGCCATGATGAACATTGGTCCTAATGAAACATTTCGCCCAGATCAAGTGGCAATACAGCAGGCCCTGGATTATTTGAATCAAAAAAATCCGCATTTAGCGGTGGCTCTTCGGGGCAATTTTCGGGAAATTTATCAGGATAATCCACAGGTGGTGGATAAGATCAAACAATACTTACGAGAACACGCGCCCGATATCGCTGCTCAAGTGGCTTCATTTGTTAATATCGATTTAGCCGGGATACAGCTGAAAACCCCTGATTTAGCCAACTCGATACTAAACTATCTTCAAGATCAGTTCCCTGGTTCAAAGCTTGTGGCTGAAATTGTCAAAGAAATGCGTAACCCGGATTTCAAAATTACTCATTTGCTTGCCGCAATAGACCCTGGGGCGGTTAACTCGATGAACGACACGATAAACAAATTATTAAGCATTAAGACGATAGGCCTTTCCAAGGCAGAAGCTGCTCAGATTACCGCCTACAATGTTACCGGCAGTGCAATACCAGCCTCTGTCGCCAGTAGAATATTCGGTAATAAAATTTACTCTGCCATTGAGACAGCCTCAGAGCTTTTGCAACAAGATCTCTCGGCAAAGGTCGCCATGATGATTATTCGGGACCCGGCTAAATATAAAAATATTATTACAAAACTCCAACATGTTGATGTGGCGCTCGAATTTTTAAATAGAGCTATTGTGGTTAACAATACAAATTTTCACCTGCTTATCCAGCCACAATGGAATGGTCATAATGTTGGGGGTCGAATAAATGCAAATGTGAATATGAAGATCGGCAGTCTATTTGGCTCAATTACCGCGAAATATGATACCTGTTCAAATGGCGAAGATTCAATCAATGGTAAATTGGGGAGCAACTTTGTTGCTTCAATGTCGTTGACTGGTAAGAATTTCTCGCTCACAATAAATAAGGTTGATAATTATACCAACGGATCACTGAGCTATTCTCGAACATTTTAATTGATTGACATTGCTTAGCCTTGATCATAACCGTTTATAGTCGGTAGAGTTTTTAGATTTCCAGGCGGCACTTGACACGAATGTAAAGTTTGCTTTACAATGCAGTTGCAAGCAATTAACCCCTTACTAATTTACCAATAAAACCGAGAACGAAAGTACGAATAAGAGTTTGATTTATTGGTAATTTCGTTTAGATTCGTAAATTGGTAAGGATAAATTATGGAGTAATTTATGTCTTATTTGGTTCCCACTGTTATCGAAAAATCACAATTTGGTGAGCGCGCCTATGATATTTATTCCCGGCTTTTGAAAGATCGGATTATCTTTTTGGGTGGGCCAATTGACGATGCTGTTGCTAACACTGTTATCGCTCAGCTTTTGTTCTTGGAAGCCGAAGATCCGAAAAAGGATATCCAAATGTATATTAATTCTCCCGGTGGCGAGGTTTACTCAGGTTTGGCGATATACGACACCATGAATCACATTAAGCCGAAAGTTTCGACAATTTGTATTGGGCTCGCGGCATCAATGGCGGCATTTCTTCTTGCTGGTGGGGAGAAGGGCATGAGATTTTCACTTCCCAACTCAAAGATTCTCATTCACCAACCATCTGGTGGTTCGCAGGGTCAGGCGTCGGACATTAAAATCCAAGCTGAAGAAATTCTTAAAATTCGCTCAGAAATGAATCAAATGTTGGCAAAAAATACTGGGCAGGATATCAAAACTATTCAACGGGACACTGATCGTGATTTTTATATGCGTGCCGACGAAGCTAAAAAATACGGGCTAATTGACAAAGTAATAAGTAGAAAATGACTATAATATCGTAGATTGCACTTTCCTGCTCACATTCGGAGGGGACACGTTTGAAAAGAAACTGAAGTCTAGGCTTTAATTGTGTCAGTGCGGCTTTTACTGCTATTATAATAGTATGAAAAGTAGAGGGACAAAAAAGGCTTTTACGCTCGTTGAACTCTTAATTGTAATTGCAATTATTTCAATTGTTACTGCTTTTATTATGTTCAATGTGAAGGGCGCGCAGTCTCGCGCCCGCGACTCGCAAAGAATGACAGATTTAGCAACATTGGATTCAGCGATTAAAACGTACTATATAGAAAACGGTCATTATCCTAGTCTGCCTAGTAACCCAGCCGATGGAACTGGGTGCGGAATAAAAACAACTTTTAGCGACGGGGTAGTTTCTTGGATTGGTTCTGGTGTGAACATGGCTAGTAGCAATGGTGCTACAGCTTGGGCAAAAGGGAGTTGTCTGGACAGCAATTTTATTCCGGGATTGGTGCCAAAATATATTGGTAAATTGCCAACAGATCCTGGTCCAGCGCTAATTTCTCCCCCTCCCGATGGAAACCACCGTGGATATATGTATTATCACATAGTGGTCGGCGGCAGGGAGTGCTATAAAATAATGGTCCATTCACCTGAAAATGCTAAAATTTCTGTTGCTAAAAATCTTTGGGATCCCTCGCGTGATGGTGGGGCAGATCATAGCAGTGTTGATGGTAACGCCCCATGGGCTTGGTCGCAATATTCTAGGGGCTGCGCTGCGTATTGATTCTTGTGACTTATTCTTGTACTATTTCAGAAACTAACCAAAGAAGGATTTTTATATGGCAATTGATTCACGGACCAAAAAATTAGCAGCCCTCGTAGTCAACTATTTTCTTAAAGTCAAGAATGACACAAATGTGATAATTTCTGGCTCAACAGAGGCCAGTGATTTTGTCACCGCACTTTACACTGAAGTATTGAAAGCTGGAGCACACCCAATTACCAGAATTTCACTTCCGGGATTGGCGCCAATTTTCTATAAATACGCCAAAGAACATCACATTAAAAACTACCCGGATATTTTTGATTATACCGTGAAGCATGCACAATATTACATTGGCATCGATACCGACAACAATACTAGGGAAATGACCAATGTCGACCCAGAGAAAATGAGAAATCGATCAATTGTAACTCATCCTATCACTGATTATGTTTGCAACGCCAAAGACAAAATTCGCCGAGCAACAGTAGGTTATCCTTGTTCAGCTTTGGCCCAAGAGGCAGAAATGTCGCGGGAGGATTATGAGGATTTTGTTTTCGGAGCCATGCTGCAGGATTGGGACAAGGTTGGGAAAGAAATCAAAAAGATTCTGAATATATTTAGAAAAGGTAAGCACGTTCACCTTCTGGGGGAAAATGTTGACTTAAATTTCGATATTCGCGGAGAGCTTGCACTAGATGATTTGGAAGGTGACAACATCCCCTGCGGAGAAGTTTTCATGGCTCCCGTAAGAGAATCTGCCGAAGGATGGATACAATTTGATTATCCGGCTATTGAGGCAGGAAAAGAAGTGCCAGATATTCGCCTTGAGTTCAAAAAGGGTAAAGTGGTAAAATATTCTGCATCTAAGAATGAGGACTTTTTGGGTGAAATGTTAAGAACTGATAAAAATTCTTCGTATTTAGGGGAGCTAGGGATTGGACTCAACCCAAATGTGAAGAAATTTACAAAAAGTTTGCTGTTTGACGAAAAAATAATTGGTACTATCCACTTAGCTCTTGGTATGGCTTATAAAGATAATGGCGGCGGCAACGACTCTGCCCTGCATTGGGACATTGTCAAAGATATGAAGAAAGCAAAAATCATCCTCGATGGCAAAGTTGTGCAAGAGAATGGGAAGTGGAAGATATAAATTTGTTTGGATTTTTGATACTATAGTTCTATAAACTTGGTAATTTTTCAGATCTAGCGGGGGAGGAAAATGGATAAATTTTTTCTTGGGCTATTAGTTTTTATTCCGATTACGATTGTTGCCAATTATCTAGGCGCTTCGCCGCTTTTAGTTTTTTTCTTGGCGGCACTGGCAATTATTCCGATTGCAAAATACATTGGTGAGGCAACTGAGGAACTGACAGTTTATACTGGTCCGGCACTCGGTGGATTTTTGAACGCTACTTTTGGCAACGCGACTGAAATTATCATTGGTATTATCGCTCTAAACGCCGGATTAGTTGAAGTGGTTAAAGCTTCAATCACTGGCTCGATTATCGGAAACTTGCTGTTAGTTTCCGGCATGGCAATTTTCGCTGGCGGCGTTAAGCACAAAAAACAAACTTTTAGCAAAACTGGCATTGTTGCTGCCGGTTCAACGTTATTCTTAGCGGCCATCGCCCTCATAATTCCGGCGATATTTTTGCAAACATCATATGGGTCATCTACTGGCTTAATTAATAAACTCAGTGTTTTTGTTGCGATTTTTATGCTAATTGCTTACATCGCTAGTCTGTTTTTCGCTTTATTTACTCATAAACATTTATATACTGAAGATGTTGGCAAGGTTGAAGCCAAGTGGAGCAAGGCGAAAAGTATAATCATTCTTTTGATAGCAACTTTGGCAGTTGCCTGGATGAGCGATATTTTGGTTGGGGCAATTGAGCCGGTGGTGCTGCAATTCGGTTGGACAGAACTTTTTCTCGGTGTAATTTTT
>JBAXWD010000023.1:0-8935 GCA_037128645.1 Candidatus Berkelbacteria bacterium | reverse complement strand
AGCTAAAGGTCAGCCGGTTTTGGTTGGTACAGTTTCAGTTGAGAAAAATGAATATCTTTCAAAATTTTTGAAAAAGGCCGGCATTAAACACGAAGTCTTGAATGCTAAAAACCACGAACGGGAAGCAAAAATTATCATCAAGGCTGGCCAGCTGGGTGCTGTGACGGTTGCAACTAACATGGCAGGTCGTGGAACCGATATTAAGTTAGGCGAAGGCGTAGCAAAAGTTGGCGGTCTACACGTGATAGGTACAGAAAGACATGAGTCACGTCGCATTGATAATCAGCTTCGAGGTCGCGCAGGTCGTCAGGGCGATCCAGGATCTTCTCAATTCTATGTTTCAATGGAAGATGACTTAATGCGAATTTTTGGCGGCGACAGATTGAAATCAGTAATGGAGCGCCTTGGGTTGCCGGAGGATATGCCAATTGAAAATGGGATGATTTCTAAATCAATCGAAGGAGCGCAAAAAAAAGTTGAGGGTCATAACTTTGATATTCGCAAACATTTGGTTGAATACGATGATGTGATGAACTCGCACCGCAAATACGTTTATGGCAAGCGAAGGAAAATTTTGGAAGCGGCGGAAGGAAGTGACATCAAATCGGACATTTTGGAGATGGCAGACAAAGAAGTTGAAGGAATTTTTGCCACGCTGGTTGCCGAGCCGGACAAAATAAAATCAGAGCTTGAAGCGATTTACACAATCAAGCCGAAAGATTTAACAGCGGAAAGTACCAAAGCTGAAATCGAAAAATTATATCAAGAAAAAGAGAAAAAGTTTGGGCCGGAAATGATGCGCCAAGTTGAGCAAGCGGTTTATTTGCGGACAATTGATATGCTTTGGGTTGAACACCTAACAACAATGGAAGAGCTGCGGACCGGAATCGGGCTTCAAGGTTACGCCCAAACTGATCCGCTTGTCGCTTATAAACGAGAAGCATATCGCCTATTCCAAGATTTGTTGTCGGCAATTGAATCCAACGTTATAAAAACTATTTTTCATGTTGAAGTTCAAGTTCAGCAACCACCGACTGTCGTAGATTCTCGCCCGTTGGAATATCAGGCACCGGATCCAGATAGAATTGGCGACATTGACGAAAGTCCAGCGGCAATTGATAAAATCTCTGAAGAAATTTCGGCTCCAGCAGTAGAATCATCCGGAGGTGTTACGACAACTATTCGCCAAAAGGGCAAAACCGTTTTTGATCGTATGGATAACTCAACTGGTCAAGGACAAACTATTAAATCTGCTGGAAAAGTTGGTCGTAACGACCCTTGTCCATGCGGTTCGGGCAAAAAGTACAAGAAATGCTGCGGGAAGTAAATAGAATTGAGAATCTAGTAGTTAGTATATAGAATATGGAAGTTAAGATTTTTCGAAAAGATGAATTTAATGAAAATATGGACGAATTGATTTCGGCTGTGAAGTTTTTTGGCTATGGTGATGAAAATTGGTGTCGGAAAGTCATCCCTGGATCACAGTTATTTGCACTTGCTTATAACAATGGAGAATTTGCCGGTTTTGGTCGAACAGTTGGAGATGGAGTCAGATTTTCTTATATTGTTGATTTGAATGTTCGAAAATCACACCAACACCAAGGGATTGGAACGAAATTGGCACAAGACTTGGCGAAAAATTCAAAAACAAATTTTGTTGAACTGACAAATGACCCGCAATTTCCATGGCTAAAAGATTTTTACCTTAAAGCTGGTTTCAAACTCTCTGAAGGCGAGCATGTCTTCGAATGGCCTCATTAGTAATCTCTTTTTGATCTAAATAATGCTCAATTTGTGCTTAAAAAGCATCGACTGTCGATGTTGTTTTTTTATGGCAAAAATACGCCTAATTTGCCAATTATTTGGACAGGGTTTGACGAATTATGATATAATTTAGTCAATTAATAACAAACAGGAGGGGCTTGAAAAAAGTTCTACTTGTAATTTTAGACGGTTGGGGACTCTCGCCTTTGAAAGAAGGTAATGCTACCTATTTAGCCAAAACTCCGAATTTGGATTGGATTTATGGTGCTTATCCTAAGACCTCATTGTCTGCGTCTGGCATCGACGTAGGTATCACTCCTGGAGAATCCGGTAACTCCGAAGTAGGCCACCTAAATTTAGGTTCCGGCCGCGTTGTTTGGGAG
Source organism: Candidatus Berkelbacteria bacterium (assembly GCA_037128645.1). Classification (GTDB taxonomy): domain Bacteria; phylum Patescibacteriota; class UBA1384; order XYA2-FULL-43-10; family CAINNR01; genus CAINNR01. Next base: position 6,788 of record JBAXWD010000023.1, on the reverse strand, counting down.
AACTTGCCTCGAATCGATCAGGCAATTGAAAATGGCAATCTATTTAAAAACGAAAACTTAAACAAATTCGCTGACCATATTAAGAGTGGCGACAGCGCGCTACATTTGGTTGGATTATGTTCTGCCGGTAGCGTCCATTCTAGTTTGAATCACCTTTACTCTCTGTTGAAATTTGCCAACGATAAAGGGGTAGAAAAAGTTTTTATTCATATGATTACTGACGGACGTGACACCGCGCCTCAAGTAGCCAGAGAAGATGTCGGCAAAATCGAAGAACAAGCAGCGAAGATAGGAGTTGGTAAAATTGCCACTATCATAGGGCGTTTTTATGCCATGGATCGAGATAAGCATTTTGAGCGAGTAGAGAAAGCCTACAACCTTTGGGTTTTGGGTCAAGGAGACTCTTATAATAGTGCAGCTGATGCAATTGATGCGAATTATCGAGCTGGTGCAGATGATGAAAAACTTGGTCCTTGTCTGATAAATAAGGATGGTTTAATCCGTCCTGGTGATGGCGTTCTGTTATTCAATTTTAGAGCTGACAGAATGCGACAAATTTTGGAGACATTCGAAGCCCCGGGTTTTGTCGAGTTTTCGCGCCAGAAGGTTGAAAATTTAGCTGTTGTTTCAATGACCAAATATTATGACCAACAACTTGCGCCAGTGATATTCCCACCACTTGATATGAACAATGTTGTCGCTGATATTATCGAAACGTCGACTATGAAACAGAGCCACATTGCCGAAACTGAAAAATATGCCCACGTCACATATTTTTTCAATGGCGGTGAAGAAAAACCCCATGATCACGAGGAACAAGTTTTAGTTCCATCACAACGGGTTGAGAGTTATGACACGGTGCCGGAAATGTCAGCAGGACCAATAAAAGATAAGGTAGTTGAAGCAATAAATAAGCAGCAAGATTTTGTTTTGGTAAATTTCGCCAATGGTGACATGGTTGGTCACACTGGAAATTTAGAAGCATCGGTTAAGGCCGCGGAATTTATCGACCAGAATTTGGGGCCGGTGATGTCGGCTGCTTCAGCCAAGGGATACACAGTAATTATTACTGCCGACCACGGGAACTGTGAAATTATGATTAACCCGGCTAACGGTGAGGTAAATAAAGAACACACCGGAAGTCCAGTTCCATTTGTCGTTTGCGATTTAGCAACCAAACCGTTTACGCCGCAGTCTGGGACAGACTTTAATCATGAAACATTGCTGGAGTATTCCAGTTCTCCCGCTACTGGGATTCTGGCGGACGTATCGCCGACAGTGCTGCAGTTAATGGGATTACCAAAGCCGGGAGAAATGAGTGGAATTGATATTAGTCAGTTAATTTAAAATTTTCAATTTTCAATTTAAAATAAATTCCAAATGACCCAATGTTTTAAACATTTAAAAATTAAGAAATTCAATTTAAATTCTAAATTTTAAATTTATATTTTCATTATGATTGAATTTCAACATGTAACAAAAAAATATGGCAGGGATATTGTTGCAGTCGACGATATAACTTTTAAAATTGGAGCCCGTGAATTTGTTGCACTGGTTGGGCCATCTGGTGCCGGGAAATCAACGCTAATTAAAATGTTGACTCGCGAAGAGGAGCCATCATCCGGCAGAATTCTGGTTGCTGATCGTGATATTTTTCAACTAAAAGAACGTGAGTTACCATATTATCGGCGTAAGGTTGGAGTTGTCTTTCAAGATTTCAAGCTTCTGTCGCGAAAAACTGTTTATGAAAATGTTGCTTTTGCCTTAGAGGTGGCCGGAGTACTGCCTGGGGTAATTAAAAAGCGGGTTGGTGAGATGTTAACACTTGTTGGTTTGGAAAACCGGGCGGCTGCGTTGGCTGAAGAGTTGTCAGGTGGAGAAAAGCAACGGGTATCAATTGCTAGGGCATTGGTTCACGAGCCGAAATTACTGATCGCTGATGAACCAACGGGTAATCTGGACCCAGTTAATTCTTGGGAAATCATCGAGTTATTATTTAAGATAAATAAGCAGGGAACGATTGTTTTGCTGGCCACGCACGACAAGGAAATAGTTGACGCAATTCACAAGCGGGTCATTACTATGAAAGATGGGAAAATTATCGGCGACAAAGAAGACGGGAAATATATACTTTAATATTAGGTGATAGAAAATGCAGTCAAATGGAATTTCCAGCATGATGATGACAGTAGGGCGCGTTTTTAAGATGAGTATTTTGTCATTTTGGCGCAACCGGCTTTTATCGTTGGCAACGACAGTGATTATAGTACTGGCATTATTTATCATTTCGGTATTTTCTCTAACTATTATAGTAGCCAATAAGGCGGCAACAACACTGAAAGGAAAAGTTGATTTAACCGTTTATCTTAAGGACGCAGATACCGACGATCAGGTTTCGGCGCTTTCAGACATTATTAAATCTCGGCCGGAAGTAAAAAGTGTAGATTTCACCTCGAAAGATCAGGCGTTAGCCGCCTGGCAACAAAGCCATGCTGACAATTCTGACATAGCCAACGTGATTTCTGAGACTGATAACCCGCTGCCTCGAAGTTTCGAAATTCAAACTGTAGCCCCGCAACAAATTGAAACCGTCGCAAACTTTCTGGACAATCAAGATTACGCATCATTGATTCAAGAGATAAGTTACAAAAAAACCAAAGATATTGTCGACAGGTTGGTCCGAATTACAGGCTTCATTCGAACGTTAGGACTAGCGCTGTCATTAATTTTTATGCTGGTATCGGTTTTAATTGTTTACAATACTCTACGTTTGACAATTTATAGCCGCTCTGATGAAATAGAGATAATGAAATTGGTAGGAGCATCGGACTCCTACGTTCGCGCACCGTTTATGATAGAGGGTATGGCGTATGGTTTCTTGGGCGCTATCACTTCATCGGTAATTTTCTATGTTGTTTATCGGGTTGCCTTGCCGCCGACGGAGAGCTATTTGGGCATGGCTGGACTGGAATCATCGCTTCATGAAAGTTTTTGGTTGATTATTGCTTCGCAGTTCGTTATTGGCTTGATTATGGGAGCAATTTGTTCGTTAGTCGCTATGCGGCAGTATTTATTTGGAAAAAACAAGAAATGAAAAATCATTTTAAAATAATCATTGCGTTTCTGCTAGTTATAGTGGTCAATGGCGTGCCAACTAACGTTATTTTCGCTTTGACCGCCAAAGAGCAACAGAGAGCAGCGCTGCAACAGCAGCAGGCTCAGGCTTTGGCTCAGGCAAATCAGAAAGCTGCTGAAGCCGCCCAAATGAAAACTCAGATTAGTGTTGTGACGAACCAAATTAATCAAACTCAAGCCGCGCTCGATCAAACTAACGGTGGCATTTCTAGCACTCAGGCAACAATTGACGACCTTACCAGCCAAATTACTGTTCAGGAAGCAAAATTGGCAGATGAAAAAAATAAGTTGAATCAAGTAATTTCCAGCTGGTATATGGAGGGAAGTGTTGGCTTTTTTGAAACCCTATTTAGCTCCAATAGCTTGTCTTCAATGGTTTCTAAACAGCAATATTATGACTCGATAAAACTTCAAGTAACTAGCACAATTGCAAAAGTTAATGATTTAAAAGCTCAACTTGCGGCTCAAAAAAGTGATCAGCAGAAAAAAATGACTGATCTTCAGAGTTTGCAGCAGCAACAAACATCTTATAAAACTTCTGTTGTTAACCAAAAGAATCTGCAAACTCAGATGCTCAATATGACACAGGCTCAGCAGCAACAGTATTTAGCGCTAGTGAGCAAATTACAAGGAGAGATATCATCGATTTCTGCCCAAATTTATGCTGAAAGGTCAAAAAGCCATTGGAACGAGTCTATAGTCTACGGTTCAACCAGCTATCCATTTTCTGGAATTGACGAGCCGGATCCATGGGATTTTCTAACTCGTGAATGTACATCTTACGCCGCGTGGTATTGGAATGTAAAGTTGGGCAAGGATTGGACAAATACTCAGCCTGGCCGCGGAAGTGCAAGATATTGGCCAGAGCTAGCCAGAACCCAGGGTTATTCAGTCAGCCAAACTCCTAGGGTTGGCGCAATAGTTTCATGGTATGGCCCGCTTTATTCTGGTGATCAATGGGGCCACGTCGCCATAGTTGAAGCTGTGAACAGTGATGGCACAATCGATTTATCTGAATACAATTGGACAAAATATGCTTACGATTACCGAAAAAATGTTAGTCCTGGAAATTACGGCTCGTACAGCTATATTTATTAATTAGAAAATTATTTTGGAAAGAAAGAAAAATAATAAAAAAATTGCCAAAATTGTGCTACCGATAGTGGCATTGATTTTGTTTTTTTACGCTGGCTACGGTTTTGGTGCTCGTCATAATTCAAGCTACTTGCCACCGTCATACATAAAAAACTCTTCAGCTGGTCAGCCATCTAGTGTTGATTTTTCCTTGTTTTGGCAAACTTGGTCCAGGTTAAGGGATCTTTACAACGGTTCATCTGATCCCCAGACAATGGTTTACGGAGCAATTTCTGGCATGGTTTCGTCTTTGGGTGATCCATATACTGTGTTTCTAAAACCCTCTGACAACGATGCACTATCTTCTGACCTCTCCGGTCAATTTGAGGGGATTGGGGCTGAATTAATTATGAATAATAACCAAGTCACAGTTATTGCACCACTGGCATCTTCGCCAGCGGAAAAAGCCGGGATTAAAGCTAGAGATGTAATTTTAGAGGTTGATGGTGCATCGGTAGAAAGTATGAGTTTGGACGGGGTAATTAGTAAAATCAGGGGCAAGGCCGGGACTGAGGTAAAACTTAAAATTGTTCACTCTGGTTCCGACCAACCACTTGAAATTACTGTTACCAGGCAGAATATTAAAGTTGACAGCGTGACATATAATACGCTTTCCGTTTCGGGCAAAAAGGTTGCAGTAATTAAAATTAGCCAATTTGGTGATGACACGGTGAACTTGGCAGATAAATATGCTAATCAATTAAAAAATGACGGCGTCTCGGGGATCATATTGGATTTACGTAATAACCCTGGCGGTTATCTTGACTCCAGCATTTCAGTTGCAAGCTTATTACTGCCAAAGGATAAAATAGTAGTTTCAGAAGTTGACAAAAACAATTTAAAGACGGATTATAAGGCCGATGGTAATTCACTTCTCCTGGATTACCCGCTAGTAGTCTTGGTTAATGGTGGCAGTGCATCTGCAGCGGAAATTCTGACTGGAGCGATAAAAGATAATAGCCGAGGAGAAATTATCGGTGAAAAAACTTTTGGTAAGGGTTGTGTTCAGCAAATTGAGCCGCTCTCTGGTGGCGCGGCGCTAAAAGTGACCATTGCTAATTGGTTAACGCCAAGCGGATCGCAAATAAACAAAATTGGTATTACGCCAGACATCGTTGTCGCAGCCCCAACCGATTCCTCGTCAACAACTGATCCGCAAATGGACAAAGCGAAAACTGAAATTGTTACAAAAATTAAGTAATAAAGGTCTTTGTCTCTGGGGAATGTCCCCAGGACTCAGGCTCGAAAGAGAAAAATTATGAAAGTTATTTTAACTGCCGACATTAAAAGTGTGGGGCAAAAGGGTGAAGTTAAGGAAGTTAAGCCTGGGTATGCCAGGAACTTTTTGTTTCCGAAAAATTTGGCGGTGACAGCCGATAGCGCCATTGGCCAGGAAATCATAGCTAAAAAAGAATTAGAAACAGAAAAGCAGCAAGAGACTATCGGCAAAGTGGCTGAAATTGCCAGCAAAAACCAAAATTTAGTAATTGATTTTGAGCGAAAAGCTTCGAGCGAAGGAAAATTATTTGGCAGCGTAACAATAAAAGAAATTAAAACTCTGGCTGAGGAAAAATTGAAAGTCAAAATTGAATCAATCAGCCCAAACTTGGCAATTAAAGAGGTCGGCGATCATAAAATTAATTTAGCGCTTCCTGGACAGCAAACGCTGGATATAATTGTCAGGATTTCGGTCTTGCCCGGAAATAAAAAGTAGAAAAAAATTTGCCAATAGAGTAGAATGTATGTAAGTAGGAGGGGATTTAATGGCTGACATAGGAAAAACAACTGGTGGTTCACCTTGGGATGAACCGTTACCAGAAAATACGCAAACTGCTAAATCAGCGCCAACGGTTGTTGGTGATCTTGATGTAAATAAACAGCCAGCGGCAGGCGCTGTTTCAACTAATGCTGCACAACCAGCCGGACTTAATATTCCTATTGATACCGACGAGAAAGTTGGGGCCAAGGTTGATGTTTCGACAGTCGCTCAACCAGCGCCCAGTAATGTTGCTTCAGCTCCAAATCCGGCCGCCGCTCCAGCTCCAATTAAAACTGAGGTCAATCCTGTAGTACCACAGACAACTCCCTCGCCATCGGCTGCTGCCCCAAGCAACTTTTGGCAATCAGTATATGGCCAAGCTGGCAATCCAGACGGCGTGGTACCAACAGCGGCGCCATCTTCAGTGCAAGGTCAAGTTCAGCCTTTGGCACAGAAACCAGCGGCTCCAGATATAGCTCGGCCAGTTATACCGCCTCCAGCTTTTGCGGCGGTGCCTCATATTACACAGCCAGTTTCAAATATTACAGCCGGTCAAATTCCGATTCAGCCGGCTGCTGCGGTTGCTCCGCCAGCCATTAAGAAACCAGGAAATAAGATAGTAACATATGTTGTCGCCGGCGTAATTGGACTAATCATACTTTTTGCTGGTGGGGTATTTTTAACTGAAAAAGGTTTAATTTCAATCGGCCTCGAGAAAACTTATGGTGCTATTCGTCTAGAAGCACTTTGGGGTGGTCTT
>JBAXWD010000022.1:0-9049 GCA_037128645.1 Candidatus Berkelbacteria bacterium | reverse complement strand
GTATTACTGAATGATAATTGGGACAAACTCCGACCGTATTTCCATAAATTTGATTTGATCATTGGGATTGTTGTCGTCTTAGCTCTTGCTTGGTTTATTATCAGACACCTGAGAAAAGGTATCAAGTAGCAAATAACAAGTTCATCAAGTAAATCAAGAAATTATAGATTGGGCTTGTAACTTGAAACCCTTGTAACTTGACGAACTGATAAGACCAAAAAAGCGCCTCTCAACTATCACAGATCTTTTTCACAGATAGCCACAGATAGAATCCAAAGCAAACTAAAAAAGAACCCAAGATCTTTTAACTAGGTTCTTTTTTAGTTTCGATCAAAAAACTTGCAATCGCTTACCTCATGATGGATCGGCGATATTAAACAAACAGGTCGCTGTCGCTGGCGGCGGCTCCATTTTCAGCTGGGGCTGCAGCAGGCGCTTGGTTGGGAGCGACATTAGGTAAAGGTGCTCCAGCAAGAGGTGCTGGCGATGGTTCTGCTACGCTGCCCGGTGACGATGTCGGTACTGGCGCAACTTCGGGTACTGGCGCTTCTCCAGCAGAGGCTGGGGGCGCATCATCTACTTCGACTGGAACATCAATCGGCGAACTATCTGTCGCGCTTCCAACCTGGATGGACTGTCCAGTGGTTACGTCGTCAGTTTCCGGTAGATTGGACCCACCGGCCACATTGTCACCTAGCGGAGCAGGGGAACTTACCTCCTCTACAACAGGAGTTTCGTCCGCTTTCTTCTCCACGATTGAAGTTAGCTCATCAGCGGTTTTGCCGGTCAACTTTTCCAAATGGTTGACACCAACAATAACGGCTGATGGCTTGCCGTTTTTCGTTAGGACATACATTGCTTCTGTCCCCTCAACTTCATCAATAATCTTATTGAAATTATCCCTAGCCTCTGTCACTGGCAGAATTTTATCGATATCGACTTCTAGCATCCCACTCCTTTTTTAGTTGGAAGTTAGTTTCAGGGTTAGGATGCCAGTTCAGTTTCTGGAAGTAGATATTGGGGGTTGGATTTTCTAGCTTCTCCAACCAATTTCTATTTCTAAACCGGCTTCTTTGCCTATTAACTAATTTCTATTTTGTTGTTTCCATTATAGCTTTTCCGAAGACGTTTGTCAATCGGCTAGCTATTTCTTGTTATGGTGATATCCTTGGAGATGAGGTGATTAAGGTGGATATTACCGATCATGTTCACACGTTATACAGTGTCGTAATCCCCAAGGGTGCTTGTGAGTCTTTTCGCAGCTGCCCCGAATTTGGTGAGTGGAAGACTCAAACAGATGCCGCAGAGGATGTCCTTCTGGGCATCGAGACTGAGGAAACAGCAATCATTTCGCGATGCCCGTGCGTGGGTTGTGAGCTGTGTATTCCGGACTCAATGGCCGAAGGCTAGGTACAGTGCCTAGCTTTTTTTATCCCAAAATGATATAAGAATTGCAGGATACATTCTTGTGGAGGTGACTTGTGGCTAAACTCTTGATACACCTTGTCAATCCTCGGTTTGCATCTGCTGTAGCCGAGGATCTCAAGTTGTCACCGTCGGCCGAATCACTGGAGATTCAGATTGCGGCTAATCGGCCGGAGATTTCTCTGGCGGATCTGGACGGTGTGGATGCTCTAGTTTGTTCGTTGGACACTGCAACAGCCGTTCGGGCGATGGGTTGGAATGGATTGCTTACAGCCGCTTTAACACGTGAGCCCAGCCAAGCTGTCGATGAGCGGATGATCGGATTGGGCATCAAGTACTGGCAAGTCTTTCCCCAATTCCGCTCGTTTCACATGCCGCAGGCACCGGCCTCCCGGGCCGTATAGCCCGCCAAGAGAGGGAACCTGATTGGATTGCACTGCCTTCGCAGCAACGCGGAGGCTTTTTTCATTGTGAAATCTATGATATAAGAAGTATGAACGCAAGCAAGGTGAATGGGTGGTGCTTAGATGAGTAGTGAATTTCGACCGCAAAATCCTATCCTGCGTACGTTGTGTGCTTGGCGTGGGTTTGGTCTGGTGACTTGCGGCGATCAGCCTTTGCTGATTGATACCGGCGGCAACCAGTGCCCATGGCGTGGTAGTAGTAGTGAAGCTTGCCCATGTGAGATGGAAGTATCAGGTGAATCTCCCAACGCGGAGGTTTGCCACTTGGCACATGAAGCGCGGGCTGGTAACGATCTTCCAGGAATCACGGTTTGGCCGCACGAGATGCCTGCCGGCGTCTCAGCTGACCGTTGGTTGGAGTATGTATCATCGCCATCGTGCCCGCGTATTGAGAACATCATCAACAACTAGATCGGCCTGATCGGGCTGTTTTACATGTATCGGCCTCCGTGGGATCGCTCCGCGGAGGTTTTTTAATAACAAGGCAGTAAAAGCTTTGTTTGTTGACACAACAAGCGTTGTTCGTTAAGATCAGAGCACTCTCGAACTGAGGTGATTTCTTTGCCTAATGTTTCTGACGTTGTCGATCTTCTGGATGTGACCACTCTCGCAGATATCCTCCGGAAAAACCGGGGGTATCCGTCTTCTGGTGACGATTTGCAGCCTCTGTCGGCCGGGATCAGCCTGTTTGAGTATCTTTGCGATTTTCAGCAAGTGACGATTGAGGCCTTGGCTGACCCGAATCAGCTGTCCGGTTACGTAAGGGGATATTGGGAGACAATCCAAGCTCGAGAGATGACAAAGGACGAGGAAGTGATATGGGGTGACTTTCTCGTTCATGTCGCAGACCAAGCGGCAGCCAAGCTCGATCTGTTCAAGGTGTCGCTTGAGTATATCCTCGAGGGTGATGGGTGCATGGTACCGCTTGAGCTGAGGGATAGAATCGGCGCAGCGCTTCAGGCGCTGGCTGAAGGTGAAGCCTTGTGTAGATCTGTAGAAGACTGGTTGCTTGTTTTCTGCGCTGAGGTTTCAGCAGAAATAAAGCGCGAGATGGAACTAGAGGAGTCAATACCCCAGCATCGTCGCAAAGATGTGCCACGTTTCGGTAAGCTTCGAACATGAGAACTGCAGGCAAACTGCGTTCAACGTTTCGCCTCCGCAGATCGCACTGCGGAGGTTTTTTTTATTCTCTAAATTATTTATTTAAGTTATTTTGAATTAAAAATGCCTATGGGGGTGAGCCCATAGGCGTGACAGGTGCTCTGCTACTTGTGAAGTTTGTGCAGTTCGGGCCAGCCGATCTTTTTGGCTGCTGCTACTGTGTATTCGGCCCACTTGGCCAGGTCATGGTTGTTGGCCACGCGCTTAGGCCACACAGCGTAGAATTGCTGACCGTTGGCGTCTACGTCCAGAAGCAGATAGTCTTGGTCGCCGGAGTCCCAGTGAACCGTCAGCTCCTTGGCCTTGAAGCTGAAGCAGGTCTGCTGCGTGTTGATGACGCAGCCACCGGGGAAGATTCGCTCGAACAGCTGGTGTTCGACATCATTAGCGCCAAAGATACCGAGGCCAAACACTCTGCCGGCGGGTGTGGCGGAAAGGCTGATGCGAATCCGTGGATCATCCATGGGTCGCGGTGTGTACCCCAGGTTTCGGCAGGCTTGATGAAACTGCTCCGGGGTCATTTCCACCTGTTCGGGGAATTTCGGCTCCCAGCCGGGCTCGCAGTTGTTTCGCTCGGATTCCTTGAACTTGACCCACTTGCCAACCATGGTTTTGTGGAATCGGAATCCCATCTCCCACATGGCGTGAGCTAAGATACGACTTGTCTCTGGGCTCTCGGCGTAGGAGAAGATCTCCCCTGCGGTCCAAAAATGCCTCCCCGGACGCTCAAGGGCGATCTTCAAGGCGGCGTCGGCGTTGAGATTGCGATTCAGCGGCAGGTCGGCACCGAACCAGATCTTGAGCCGATCATCCTGCTCGTAACGGAACTGATCCGCTCGCGGAATGCAGTGGCCAGGACGCTGCTTGAGAATCTCTAGCGCTTTCTGGACCGTGCAAACCGAATCCGCCAGTGCCGTCAGGTATTCGGAGGTGTCTGCATAAAGCGTCATCGGGAACATTAGGGGTTAGCTCCTATGGCAAAAGTGTCGGATAACTTACTTTTACAATAAAAAAAACCTTGGGTCAACCAAGGTTTTTTTATTGAACAAAATTATAATTCGTTGTTTTGCTTTAGGATTTCAATACATTTTACCAGCGACTCTTGCCAGGTAGCAATTTTTATACCAAGTTTCCTAATCTTGTCGCAGTTAAGTGGTGAGTATTTCGGTCGTTCGGCTGTTAAGGTTTCACCTCGCCCAGCGGCGTATTCAAAGGAAGTTTGTGGTAGAACCTTGGCCTTTCCACCCGAGAGTCTTACAATTTCCTGGGCGAATTCAAACCAGGAACACTCGCCATCGCCGGCGAAGTGGTATAAACCAAAAAGGGATTTATTGTTCAATTGTTCAATTGCCGTATTGCTGGAAGCCAAATCCACGAGCTGTTTCATTGCCATTGCCAAGTCATAAGCATAAGTCGGGCAGCCGATTTGATCTGAAACTATTTTTAATTCATCTTTTTCTAGTCCAAGTTTCATAATTGTTTTGACGAAGTTTTTTCCAAAGGGGGAGTATAGCCAGGCTGTGCGAAGAATAAAGTACTTTCCGCCAATTTTAGATACGGCAATTTCTGATTCTAGTTTTGTTTGCCCATAATAAGAAAGTGGATTTGCCTCGTCGCTTTCAACATATGGCTTAGATTTCTTGCCGTCGAAAACGAAATCGGTTGAAACGTGAAAAAATATCGCATCTGCCTTTTTAGCGGCTCTAGCTAGATTTTTTGCTCCGTCAACGTTAATTTTTCGTGCCAATTCTTTATCAATTTCTGCCTGATCTACGGCAGTATAAGCGGCAGCATCAATAATGACCTCTGGTTTTTTGGCCTCAACAAAATTTTCTACTGCTTGTGCGTTAGTGATATCGAGTTCGCTGCGGTCGGTTAATATTAATTCGTTACCAGCAAAAACATCTTGCAGTGTTAGCCCGAGTTGACCATTAGCGCCAGTGATTAATATTTTCATTTAATTTTTTCGTTAGATTCTTTGCGATTAGTATCCAAATACTCTTTTGATATAATTCTTTTCCACCACTCTTCATTTTCAAGGTACCAATCGGCGGTTTTCTTAATGCCCTCTTCAAATGTTACTGAAGGCTGCCAGCCGAGATCATCGGTAATTTTTTTGTGGTCAATGGCATAGCGCATGTCATGACCTTTTCTGTCTTCAACAAAGGTTTTTAGTGATTCTGGTTTCTTGGTGGCATCAAGAATTGCGGCTGCAACTTCCAAGCCGTTGCGTTCTGAATCGCCGCCAATGCAGTAGGTTTCGCCGGATTTTCCTTTGTGAATTATAACGTCAATGGCCGAGCAGTGATCTGTAACATATAAATAATCGCGAACTGCTTTCCCCGTTCCGTAAATAGGCAAATTTCTGTCTTGAAATGCATTGGTGATAAAAAGTGGTATGACTTTCTCTGGAAATTGTAGAGGACCATAGTTGTTTGAGCAGTTAGAGATTGTAACATCAAGCCCAAAGGTATCGTGGTAGGCGCGGACTAAATGATCGGATCCAGCTTTTGACGCTGAGTATGGCGAGTGGGGATTGTAAATTGTAGTTTCATCAAATTTCAGATCAGGTTTGTCCAATGGAAGGGCACCAAATACCTCATCGGTTGATACGTGGTGAAAGCGCTTAATATTTTTTTCTTTGGCAACATCCAACAGGACCTGAGTGCCGATGACGTTTGTTTCAACAAAAACTGCTGGACCGGTGATTGATCGATCAACGTGTGATTCAGCGGCAAAGTGAACAACCATATCGCATCCATTCATTGCTTTCTCGACTTTTTCACGGTCACAAATACTGCCCTGGATAAATTCGTAGCGTGAATTATTTTCAATTGATTGCAAGTTTTCCAGATTTCCAGCGTAGGTGAGCGAGTCTAAATTAACAAATAAATAATCCGGATACTTCTCCATCATGTACAAAACAAAGTTTGAGCCGATAAAGCCAGCTCCGCCAGTGACTAAAATTTTCATAAATATCCTATTTTAGCGAATCCCAGTCAAAGTTTATTTCTTTGTCAAATGGGTCGATGCGTTCCTCGTCGGGGTTTTTGGGGTTGTATGCTTTAGTAACATGATAAATTAGGATGCTAGTTTCATTGTCCAAAACTTTGTAGCCATGAACAATTCCTTGGGGGATTAGAATTAATTTATAATCATCTCGGCCTGAGTATATGACTTCGGTTTGGCCTAAAGTTTCTGATTCCTGCCGGCGGTCATACAAAACGACGGCGACACGGCTATTGGCAAAAAACCAGAGATCGTCTTGATATTTGTGCCAATGAAAAGCCTTAATTGTGCCGCTTGGTGCGGTGGTGAAATTACTTTGGCCAAAATGTTTCAACATTTCGTCGTCATCACGTAAAATTTCGGCAAAGATCCCTGGCTCAATATCTTGCTTCAAATCCGGCTTGTCTCTCCAAACCTTTAACTCTTTAATCAAGACTCCGCTTAGTTTTCCTGGTTTGATGTTATCTTTCATTTTTCACCTCTCGCTCGATGCGTCGCAAGTAGTCAGCGTAGCTTGATTTGCCCATTTTTTCAATTGCTGCATCAAGTTTTGCATCATCAATCCATCCTTGGCGGTAGGCAATTTCTTCAATACAGGCAATATTCATGCCAGTCATTTCTTGCATAATTTGAACGTAGTTGTTGGCCTTGATCATTGCTGCGTGTGTGCCAGTATCCAGCCAAGCGAGTCCGCGTGGAAGAACTGTGACGACCAATTCACCTCTATCTAAAAATACTCGATTCAAATCAGTGATTTCGAGTTCGCCGCGAGCCGATGGTTTTAAGGCCTTGGCTTCTTTTACCACTTCTGGGCCGTAAAAGTACAAGCCCGGGACGGCATAGCTGGATTTTGGATGCTTTGGTTTTTCCTCAATTGACAGGACTTTGCCATTTTTATCGAAATCAACAACGCCAAATCGCTCAGGATCTGGTACGTGGTAAGCGAAAATGTGGCCACCGCTTTTGATTTTGCAGGCATCTTTTAAGAGTCCGGTCAGCCCTGCTGAATAATAAATATTGTCGCCAAGAATCATGGCTACGCAGTCATTGCCAATAAATTCATCGCCAATAATAAATGCTTCGGCCAGGCCATTCGGTTCCGGTTGAACTTTATAGGAGAATTTCATGCCGATTTCGGAACCATCACCAAGTAGTTTTTCAAAACCTGGTAAATCGTGTGGGGTGGAAATAATTAAAATTTCTTTAATTCCTGCCAACATCAGTACAGAAAGCGGGTAGTAGATCATCGGTTTGTCGTAAACGGCTAACATTTGTTTTGAAACCGTTAGTGTTGCTGGGTAAAGTCTTGTGCCAGCCCCACCAGCCAAAATTATACCTTTCATGAGCTCCTTTTTGGTTCTGATCTAGAAATATTGTGCAATTCTAGGTTACCACTGAAATGGCTAGTTTTCAAATTAGCTGGAATCTATTGACAAAAAGACCATAATAATGTATGATGTCGATACTGTTGATATCCTGTAGTTGAAAGTGTGATACGCGATGTTGAGGAAATATATGGCGCAGTTTCTGGCGTTGCTTGGCGATCTCCCCATCTCTACGGAGAATGAGGAGTTAGTCATACGGATGTTCATGGCCTGTGGGCTTTGGGGCCCCGGTGGATGGCCGAATACGGCTGTCCACTGCGCCAAAGTGGCGCAAGTAGCCATGGAGCTGTGCAAGCTTGCTGAGCTGCCGATTTCCGCTGTCGAGAACGTCGTCTTCGCTGGTCTGGTGCACGATGCACGCAAGTCCTTCGAGAAGGCGCAGATTGCGCAGCTTACGTCGGGTGGCATGTCAAAGGATGATGCCTACACCGCCGCGGCCTGCACCCAAGCTACTTGGCTGATTGAGTTCGGCATCCCTGACCACATCGTCGGGCTGTCGGGTCTGTCTGGGCACACCAGCCTCGGCGGCTTCTACCCCGAACTGCCAGACAGTCTGCCAGCTATGGCCTTTCACGTCGCCGATGATCTGTGCGGCGGCCAGTACGGAGATGAGTTGGTCATGCTGCATGATCGGATGGCACAGTTGCGTGAGCGTTATGACTGGCTTAGCAACACCCGGGAGGAGCTTGGTGGTCGGTCCTGGATCGATGTCCAGGCCGAAGTCGCTGACCAGATCATGGACGCGTTCGCTACCCAGACCGTCTTTCAGACGGGTGAGGCACTGAACCGTTGGTTGGTGCGCTATTTCAACTAGCGCCAGTCGGCGCAAGAACAAAACCCGCGGGGCTGTCACTCACAGAGTGGCCGCTCCGTTTTTTATTCTGAGACAGGTTCCTAAGAGTTCGTATTATTTTCCAAAAATTTAATTAAATCTTGTGCTAGTTCAGCTGTCGCGGCGGTGATGATTGGTAGTTGTGCTTGTTGACCAAATTCAAGGTATAGTCTTGGGCCCAAGTCGTGACCACTTACATCACATATCACTCCGTCTGATTCGTGAATTAGCCCGTAAGAAATTGCAATTTCCAAATTGCCTTTTCGAGTGCACTCTAGCGCCAGGTCGGCTCTGCCACAGGCAACATCGGCATAATATATTGAAGACGATTTATCATAAGTTGTAGTATATCCAGATTTTTTCAATGGCTCGGAGAAAACTCTAGAGTTGGTTGGGAAAAAATCATCAACTCGGATTTTAGTTTTTTTAGAGAGTTGGATTACTCCGGATGTCTTTATTGGGGCATAGGTGTTATTTTCAATTAATTCTGACCCTTGCCCACGAACAGCCAAATAAATTTTCTTTTTCGCATGTTCAGCAATGCCACAAACTAAATAATCTTGGTAGTGAGGATTTTCGCCGAGAAAAATGCCAAACATGGTGGCGTAGCGGCCTTTGCATCGCTCATTTTTATACAAACCGGACCCGTCGAGGCCGTCCATAATGGCCAAATATTCTGGTTTGCCACCGATTTTTGTTATCCCGTGTTCTTCTGAAATAAGCTTGATATTTAGATTGGTTGCCTTTAAAAAGTCAATAATAGTTTTTTCTAT
>JBAXWD010000021.1:0-9410 GCA_037128645.1 Candidatus Berkelbacteria bacterium | reverse complement strand
ATATCATATTTTTGAAAGCCGCTCAGACCGGCTCGAACACTTTCTCAGCCGACACAAACATTTCGGTGATTAAACCAAAAATTGCTGCGATTTCTTGTGGAGTTAATAATAAATATGGCTTTCCACACAAAGAGACTCTCGGTCTATTACAAAAGATCGGCGCCGATATTTATCGCACCGATCTTCTTGGAACTATTGATATTTCAACTGACGGTAAAACCTGGAGAGTGAATAATTAAACTTTTAGTATTCTGACGATTAGGCTATCTTTGTGTAAGCCTGCCAACCAGTCTGTGAAGCTTTGATCAACCTGGCCTTTTTTCTCTGTGACTTTAATAATATGCCAACCAAACTGAGTTCTAAATGGTTCTGAAACTTGTCCTACAGCCGTAGTGAACGCAACTTTTTCAAATTCGGCGTCCATTTGGCCACGAGAGAAGAATCCTAAATCACCACCATTTGTAGCCGAACCGGTATCTTCGCTAAATTGCTTAGCTTCTGCCGCAAAGTCCGCCCCACCCTTAATATCTGCGGCCGCCTTATCGATTTTTACTTTTGCTGCTGCCACAGTTGCCGCGTCAGCATTTTGGTCAACTCGGATTAATATATGGCTGGCATGCACCTGGATCGGCACTGCATCTTGTAGTTTCTGCTGCAAAATTTGGTCTGCTATTAGTTGTTTAAAATCCGAAACATTTAAGCCATATAGATCATTCAGCACTTTTTTGACTTCATCCTCACCACCGTTTTGGGCCACAACATCACTGTAAGCGTTAGTAATGTCGGATTCGGAAACTGTCACACCATATTTCTTCGCCTGACTTTTCATGACTTCGTTGTCAACCAATTGATCCATAATCTGCGATCTGACCTCAGCATAGTCTACACCAGTCTGTTGGGTTGATGAGTAAAACTTTGATATATACTGATAATTACGAAAATATGCATCTATTGTAACAATTCTTCCTTGTACGATTGCCGCTGGATAAGGAATAATTTTTGCTGTTAACCTGGTAACCGAATCATTAATCTTATATTTGTAAATTCCAACTCCAATGGCGGTGCCAAAGGCGAAAATTAACAACGAGAGAACAAATATTGCCTTGAAAACGCGATTGGCCCAAATGCCAACCAAGGGATGTAGCTCTAGGGCTTCGCCATTTCTAATTTTTTTAAATAGATCAGATACTCGCAAACAAAACCGCCAGATGATTAAAGCGATTTTCTTGATAAACTGCCAGATGCCAACAAACATTTTTTTAATTTTTTTCATATTATTTTTCCTCTATTAAATTCTAGCTAAAATTCTACCTAAATGCAACATGTTCGCAAGGGCCCAGTATTATCGACCCCATGAGACTGTTACTACCAGCAACAACAAAACAAATACTGCAGTGTAAATGTACCCCAGGAAGCTTCTGCTAACTTGATTTTTTTCAGAAATGTTTGTCAAATAACCTGTATAGATATAGGTGAAAATACCTATAATTAAGCTTTTTGTTAACGGGTTAATTAACCAAAAACTCAAAGTTAGGTACAGTTCCAATATTGATATTAGGAAAAATGTCAGCACAAGCAAAAAGTTTTCATTTATAATAATTAATTTGCGACCCAAAAACCAAAAAGCTGTGCCTGCTGCCATTGCCAGTCCGATTAACACAATCCACAGAGGTAGACCAAACGCAGACCCAAGACCATAAAAAAAATAGGTAAGAGAAAAAATTATATCAATTAAAACAAAGTACTCGGCTCGTTTAGCTATGACTAGATAAACCACAATCAGGGAAAGTAGCAAAAAGCTCCACTCAAAAATCACCAGAGTAGGAAAAACAAAAAATGAGGCAGCGCCCCATAAAACTAAAAAAATTAGAATTAATTTTTCGACTAAGTTTTCAACCTTTGATATTTGCATAGGCTTCTTTGTTATCTTGGCCTATTATAATTTCTAGGTCAATAGTCCCAGTTGGCGCAGTAGTTTTAGTAATAACCTTAGCTGTCAATCGACTGGCTAGAAATTGTAAAGTATATTTCTTGGCACCGTTAGAATAATCATCAATTTCAGATGTTTTCTGGATCGTTTTGGCAGTCTGGACATCAACAATATTATAGCCATAACTTTTAAGTAGTGTTGACCATCCCTGACTAGCGGCGGTGATACCCGAAGCATTAACTATTCTAATATTAGCATTCTCGCGCTTAAGATACGGATCAGAAAATATTTCATGAGCGATCTTTTGCACGTCTTTCCAATTGCCGGTTTTGGACTTGAGATAAAATGTTCCCGATGTTGAATCTGAAACTAGTGGACCACTCGCCCCATTGTCCAAAACTTTGGTAACAATTTGTGACTTATCAACCTTCTTGACTATTGTTACCAGCGACTTTATTTCATCTGTGGTTAGGTCTGTCTTGACACTGGCCCCAAGAGCGCTAATAAGCGATAGAATTTTTTCTGGGTTAGACAAAGTACTTGAAGACATGACTTTATCCTTAAAGGCCGCCATTACTAACTGCTGCCGAGCTGATCTATCAAAATCAGACGTTGTCTCCCTAGACCTGGCATATTTTAACGCTGTTGTCCCATCCATATGCTGCTGACCAGCAGCAATTTTAAACGGCTGGTAGTGAACCATGTCATCGGCTGGAAACATTGGGTCATAAAGTGCTTTTGGCACATTCACATCAATTCCGCCAATGGCATCAATAGCCTTTTTGAAACCAGAAAAATCTATTCTAATATAATAGTGGATTGGTAAGTCAAGAATTGTCCCGACTTGCTGTTTAATTAAGCTGCCACCGCCTTCTTTAGTTTGCTTGCTGCCAAGATCATACACTGCATTGATTTTTCCCGCATAACTCGGGGTCTTCATGGTGACGTACAAATCGCGAGGAATTGAAAGCATGGCAATAGTATTGTTTACCGGGTCAATTGAAAGAACTTCGATCGAGTCGGTTAAATTACCACCAGGGTGGTTTGACCCGCCAGCACCAAGCAACAGAATATTAATTCGGCCGTCACCCTCACCCTTTAACTGAACATCTTTGCTGCCAGAGAGCATTTGTAAAAATGGCGATGATCCAGAATAGTTTTTAGTAAACATACCGCGCCAACGCGCATACGCTACCCCGCCGCCAATAAGCAGAATGACCAAAATAACAGAAATAATAATCCAGAGTTTTTTCTTGGATTTTGGTTTTTGTTTTTGGCCCGGGTTTTCTAGAAGGATTTTTGACATGAAGAAAATAAGTTGGCTTAAGTAATATTATCTTACCAAAGAATGAAATAATCTGTCTAGGCCTAAATTTATTTCTTGATTTTTGGCTTAGTAATATGAGGCTGGTTTAAATAAATCGGTAATACAAAGTCTCTTCTGCTGTTGATAACCTTCCCATCGATATCAGCTTCGTAAATTGGAATTTTGAATGACCAGGCAAGAAAATTTGCCGTCGTAATCCCGATTCGGAGCCCAGTATAGGACCCTGGGCCAGGGAAAATTGAAATTGAATCGATTTCGAATTTATTTTCCCTAACTAGCTGATCAATTTCGAACAAAAGCTTATCAGATAACTCGGAGCGACTTTCAATTATTTTTTCGCCAACCATTTTTCTATCCAAAAATAGTGCGATTCTCGTTTGATCGTTCGCACAATTAATAAACAACGAATTACCAATTGATTTTTCTGCTGTTTTCATCGACATAACTAAAGTTAATTATCCTCATATTTACTGGGAATTGACTGAAGACCTGTTCCGGCCATTCAATTGCAATAATATTTTTCGAATCAGACAAAAATTCTTCAAAGCCAACTGCCTCCAGGTCATGCTTTGAGGAAAGCCGGTAGGCATCAATATGGATCAGTTGCTGATCATCGCCTTTATATATTTTTTGAATAACAAATGTTGGGCTAGTAATGTTTCGCTCAACACCCAAAAAACTGGCTAGGCCTTTGACGAAAGCGGTTTTGCCCGATCCGAGGTCACCAACCAGACCGACTAATTTTACTTCGGGATTCTCTTTGAGAAATTTTTTGGCTAGATTCTCTGTTTCCGAAAGAGAATTACTAATGTGATCCATGAAAGTATTATTGAAATGATGAGAATATAAGCGACATTCGGGCCAGAATTTGGCAGCCCAGATAACGAGATAATTTTAACATCACTTTGAACAATTGGCAAGATGCGATAGCTTTCACCATATTGTGAGAGTATGCCGGCAATTTGCACTCGGTCGCCGACAGACATCCGCGGTTTATTAATTCCGGTGCCAGTGCGAATTGAAACCTCAATTTCTCCGCTCCCATGGATGTAAAACGTACTACCGGAAGTTTTTGTTACAGTCCCAACGACTGAAATATATTGACCTTCAAAATTCTCAGCGATTTGGGAAATGGTAGTTTTCACCGGTTCCGGTGGTGGATGGGTCGATAAAACCCAGATGTCGGAAAGCTCGGAAGTTTTTAGCCGCCGCTCACCATTGATTGCTCCGATTTCGCCTGTTACTTGGATTTGATCTCCGACACTTAGCGCGGGAAATAATTTGTCATAACTATAAATTTGGATGCCAGAGCTTCCGTCCTGAATATAAAAATATTGCGATGATAATTTTCCAGGCACAACACTGACAGTGCCCATAACTTGTAATGTGACGCCGTCCGGTTGGGTTCTGGCTCCAGCAATGTCAGTTTGTAAAATTGGCATGTCCGAGTCCGGCACATCAACTTCAACGGTTAAAACATTCTCCGCTGCTGGTGTCAAAGTTGTTGTCCACTGCCAACTATCGGTGAATTTGGAATAACTTTGGCCGCGGCTGGTTTTTCCGTAAGAAATAGTTGATTTGATGTCACCGTTGGGGTCAATCAAATTTGTCGTATCACCAGTGTCTGTCAGACCAATTTTTATTTCCGGATTTTTAAAAACCCGATATTCTTTGGCCTTGATAATTGTGCTAATTTCAAATGTTCCAGCGTCTAGTTGCCAATTAATCAGATCGACATCGATATCAGATGAGTTATAAAGTTCAATATATTCATCCGCCGAACTGGTCGCCGGCTGTGGCAGAAGTTCGTTGATATAAATTTTGTCAGAATAAATTGCTGGCGACGGTAAAATATTTTCACTACCTTTAGTTATTGGAACTATCTGAAAATCATTGGCGTCATTACCAGTATCAATTCCATTTGGAATTCGGGAGATTGATTGGCCTTGATTCGGCACAGCCGCATTATTTGCCAATGGTCCAAATGTAACTCGATCAATTTCATTAGCGTTATTTCTCAAAACTAGTGTTGCTCCACTGTTTGCCAGCCAATTAATACCAAGATTACAAATATAATACTCGTCACTCCTAGGGCACATCATCACCGATAGTGGTTTTTTATATTCCGTTCCGCTGCCAGTAATTTTTACCAGTGAATAATCAGCCAAACTGAAATCTGAATTGCTCGGATCATAAAGTTCCGCCCATTCTGTATCTGCCCCGCCAGAAATTTGATTTGGATAAACTTCATTAATGACAATGTGATCACCGGCGGCTTTGGCTTTCGGCGATAAAACAAAAAAGGCGCCGATAAAAAATAGCGCCATTATTGCGTAGAATAATAATCCAAATGCAATTTTCCCCCACCCCTGTTGCATAAAATTATTATAACACAAACAAAAAAACACTGCGAGGAAGCTAAGTGGTCCCGAAGGCCTTCGGGAACTTTAAGCTCCATGCACAGTGCAATTTTCCCCCAGCGGTAAGAAAACAAAAAACCTTCGAGTTATTGCCCAAAAGTTTTGTATTACCAGTATAATTTATTCAAGATATTGTGTCAATTGCTATATTATCAACATCGCATCGCCGAAAGAGTAAAATCGATATTGATTTTTTATTGCATAATTATAAAGCTCTAAAAGTTTCTCCCGCCCATCAAAATTTGTTTTCGATTGAATAAAAGCCGCCACCAGCATCATTAAACTTGATTTTGGCAAATGAAAGTTAGTAATAAGGCCATCAATGACTTTGAATTTGTCACCAGGCTGGATAAAAATATCGGTCGATTCGGAAATAGCATTTCCTGCCGATAGTATTTTTTCTGATGCTGATTCCAGAGCCCGAGCTGTAGTTGTACCGACAGCAATAATTCGGCCACCGGATTTTTTCGTTGATAGAATATTCTCAATCGTTTTGCTTGGAATAAAAAAATTCTCCGAGTGTAATTTTTTCTTTTTAATATTGTCATCGTCAATCGGCGCAAAAGTTCCCAAACCAACATGCAAATCAACTGATACGAAATTAATGCCTGCAACTTTTAAATCAGAAATTAATTTTTCCGAGAAATGCAAACCGGCGGTCGGAGCGGCAGCTGAACCATAATTTCTGGCATAAACTGTCTGGTACTCTTTCTTCAGTTTCTTCTCGGACATCGGTGAATTTTTAATATAGGGAGGAATCGGCATTTGACCAATTTTTTCTACTATTAGCCAAAATTTATCGTCTGAATAATTAAATGCTACCAAACACTCCTTGCCGTTTTTCTCCAAAATTTCTGCCTGCAAATCGTCAGAAAAATAAACTTTATCCCCGACTAGAACTTTTCCGCCAACTAAAACCTGCCAATTCTGACCAGATTTTTCTAGCAACAAAATCTCAATATTTCCACCTGTAATTTTCCGGCCAAAAAATCTTGCCGGCATAACCTTGGAATTGTTAGTGACTATTAGGTCACCAGGACTTAGACAATTACCCAGATCAAAAAAAGATTTATGATCTAGGCTATTTTTACCGGTGTCAAAAACCAAAAGCCGCGATGCGTCTCGCGGATTTGTGGGAGCCGAAGCAATTAGCTCGGCCGGAAGCTTATAATTATACCTCTCTATCCGTATCGTCAAGCGACACCTCCTGCCCCTCTGACAATTCTTTTAATTCTTTCTCAAACTTTTCCGGGTTACTGGCATTTCCTGATCCGAAACCAAATTCTTCAATCGGTTGTTGATTTTTAGACTCTTCATTCGGAGGGAAAAGACTATCATCAGATGTTATTTTTTCACCAGCCGATGGGCGATAAGATTCTTCCAAATATTTTATTCCACCCTCAAACTCATCATCTGACATTGATTGGCTTTTAGAGCCATCTGTTTTAGCAGCAGCTTCGTCTACTGCTGGCTCTTGCTGATCATTTTTCTCTTCCTCAGGGTGGAAATAGTCCTCCGGTCGGTAATCATCCGCAGCACCTTGGTCTCGATGCACTTTTGGTTCATATTCAGCCTCAATTGATGCTTCGTGCAATTCTATAATTTGTTTGGCCAAAGTGTACGGGTGTGGGACATCTTCAAAAATGAAGTTCTCTCGCTCACCAGCAGTTTGAATGTGTATGCTGCCAAAATGAATAAGAGTTTGGAGAAAACCTTCAACCTCGGCTTCAACATCCTGAATTTGATGCAAATGAAGTTCGGCAATTTCGCGACTAAAAAAACCTTTTTGCTTAATATCAACAATTCTTTTGTTGGTAACAATATAAACGTCAAGGTAATAATTCACGAAGCCATACAACAACAAGCCAAGAGCTGTTAGCGTGTAACTTCCGCCAATAATAATGGCAAAGTTTCCAATAGGACCAGAAAAAACATCCGGATTGCTAACCCAATAGATTATCAGCACAAGCACTGGAATTAATAAGACTACAACGAAGAAAATTATCGTTGCAAATACTATCCAGTGGCGCCTAATAAGCAGAAAAACTCGCTCGCCACTGACTTGTGATGGGAAAAATTTGCCCGAAATCGGCATTTTATCCTTTATGTTAATGTCGCCGGCCAAGCTCTGAGGCTAATAGCCATTAGAGTAAAGACAATTACTGTGATAGTCGCCACCACGTAAATTATAATGGCTGGTTTTGTAAAGTCGCCAACATAGCCGAACCTCCAAAGGTGGTAAAGGCCGAATGCACTAAAGACAATAAAGACTGCCAAAAAGATAAAATAACAAATTAATAAAAACATCATAATATTACTCCAGCATCCGTTCGTTTATAGAAAAAG
Source organism: Candidatus Berkelbacteria bacterium (assembly GCA_037128645.1). Taxonomy (GTDB): domain Bacteria; phylum Patescibacteriota; class UBA1384; order XYA2-FULL-43-10; family CAINNR01; genus CAINNR01. The sequence continues at coordinate 1,387 of JBAXWD010000021.1, read as the reverse complement.
TGCAACCACAGTACGATGGTATCATAAATCGATGTGAACGTGAATAATTTCTGCCCTGCCAATAACCTTTGCGAAAATCATCGTAAACAAACTCAAGATCATTCTCTTTGGCGATTTGGCTGGAAATATAATCGATAAATTCGTGATCCTGATAAGGTGAAGCTAGAAGTGTAGTTGAAAAATATTTTATTCTCTTATTTTTAGCTTCCTGCATACTTCTCATTATTTTTAATTCATAGCAAAATTCACAGCGCTTTCTTCGAAAACGATTTTTGTCATTAATAAATTTTAATGATTTTGAATCTTGCCAAGGTTTAATCGGTTTAAAAAATTCATCTTCATCGTACTCGGGCACGATTAAATCTAAATTGTTTTTTTGGCAATAGTCAGTTACGTCTTTCAGACGATTTAAATATTCGACCTTCCCCTGGATCGAAGGATTGTAATAAAAAATTATTGGTGAGAAATCCCTCTCGACCAATTTACTATGAACATACGACAAACAAGAAACACAGCAAGTATGTAATAATATTTTTTTCATAATAATTTCGCTTGTTTATCGCCTGATTTATTTCTACCCAAGTGTTCAAATGCTCCAGGAGTGGCAACTCGTCCGCGTGGTGTACGGTCCACAAAACCCAGACGCATCAAATATGGCTCAATAACATCTTCAATAGTATCGCGGTCCTCAGAAGTCGCTGCCGCCAAGGCATCAAGTCCAACCGGACCACCATTAAATTTATCGATAATACACTCCAAAATCATCCGGTCTGTTTTATCTAAACCAAGTTCGTCAATATCCAACATTTGTAGCGCTAAGCCAGCGATATCTTCATCAATTTCACCTTGATGGCGGACTTCGGCAAAGTCCCTGACCCGTTTTAAAATTCTATTAGCGACTCTTGGAGTTTTTCGCGAGCGTTTGGATATTTCCCTCAAGCCATTATTTCGGTGCTTGATATTTAAAATTTTTGCTGAGCGCTTAACAATTTCTTCCAGCTCTTCGTCAGAGTAAAATTCCAAACGAAAGATATTGCCGAATCGGTCGCGAAGTGGCGAAGAAAGTGCGCCGATTTTAGTTGTTGCTCCAATTAGTGTAAATTTCGGCACATCCAGTCTTAATGTTTTTGCCGATGGGCCCTTACCTAAAATCATATCAATGGCATAATCTTCCATTGCTGGATACAAAACCTCTTCAATATTGCGATTTAACCGGTGAATTTCATCTACAAATAAAATATCACCATCTTGCAAGCTAGTAAGAATTGATGCCAAATCTCCGGCGCGTTCAATTGCAGTGCCAGAGGTAACACGAATATTAGCGCCCATTTCGTTAGCGATAATGTGTGCCAGTGTAGTTTTGCCTAGACCCGGAGGCCCATATAAT
>JBAXWD010000020.1:0-9518 GCA_037128645.1 Candidatus Berkelbacteria bacterium | reverse complement strand
GCGGAATCTTTGCCGGAGCAGACACTCCAATATTTGGTCGCTTTGCTTCCGCAGTATCGGGCTCTACTCAGCGGCAAAGTTACTGTGAAATCAATTTACAATTTTTTTTCAAATTCTTCATATTTCTCATTAACGAATTTTTTAAACCTCTCGGTGAAAACTTCCTCTGAAAACTTTTTAGCTTGATCCTTGCAATCAGTAGTTTTGTATTTGGAACACTCTTTTTCAAATCTTATGATAGTTTTTTTCAATGGTTCGATTGTTGCAAAATCATCGAAAAATTCGCCAGTTTTTCCCTCTATAACAGTTTCAGTTGCTCCGCCGGCGTGGTAAGCTATTACAGGTCGTCCCGCTGCCATCGCCTCAACTGGTGTTAGCCCAAAATCATCTTCACCCGGGAACAAAAATGCGCGACAACCGTAAATATAATTATTCCTATCGTTGTCACTTTGCCAGCCAAGAAATTTGACTGTCTCCCCTGCCAGCGACTGTAGTCTTTTTTTGTCTGCTCCTTCACCGATAATATAAAGCGGCAGTTTAAGTTGGTTAAATACATTTATTGCTAAATCAATATTTTTATATTGAGTTAGGCGGGAAACTATCAAATAGTAATCACCTGGTTTGCGATCATTCTTTAGCAACTCATTGATATCAGTTGGCGGATAAATTACCGCAGCGTCTCGGCGGTAATATTTTTTAATCCTCTTGGCAACGGTTTTTGAAATCGCAACCCATTCATCGGTTCGCTGGCTAGCGTAATAATCCCATTCACGAAGTTTTGATATTAAGCTGCGAACGTACATACCGACTAAGCCATAACCAATTTTATTTTCGTCCATGTATTTGTGGGTCCAGTCCCATACATAACGCATTGGGGAGTAGCAATAAGTAATGTGCAGGGTATTTGGTCGGGTAATAGCACCATGAGCAAATGAATTACTTGAAGAAATTACAACATCAAATTCAGAAAAATCAAACTCTTCAATTGCTTGTGGGTATTTAGATAATAATAAACGAGATCTTTTTCGAATAAAATTTGGTAATTTCTGCAGCCTTGATGGGCGGATGTTATATCCAGTCGAGAATTGCTTTTTTGTCCCGGCTTCATCATATAATAAAGTATATATTGGAGCATCTGGGTAGATGGAATGGATAACCTGCAAAACTTTTTCGGCGCCGCCGAGTTTGGTTAAATAGTCGTGAACGATTGCAACTTTTCCACCAAAGGTGGACTTCATTTCATTGCGCATTTGTCCTCCAATACTTTTAGTGTTGTTCTGGCGCAATTGTCCCAACTATATTTCAATAATTCTTTTTGGCCTGCCCGAACAAGTTTCCTAGACAACTCAGGTTTATTTAATATTTGGCTCATGGCTGCGGCTATCTCAAAAGGCTTTTTCGGATTGATTAAAATAGCGCCGCTTCCAGCAACTTCCGGCATTGATGAGACGCGCGAAGTTACAACTGGAATTTCTGCGGCGAATGCTTCTAAAATCGGAAATCCAAATCCTTCGAACAGTGATGGAAAAGCGAAGAGCGTCGCTCCCTTATAGAATGCATTTCTGTCGGCATCGGAAACGAATCCAGTCTCGATAATGTCTTCTGCAAACTTTGAACCACTGATCTCTTCCCTAATCTTTTCGTAGCCAAAACCTGGACTACCGACCAAGACTAGTTTTTCTTTGACTTCTCTCTCGCTTCGGAGCATAGTGTAAGCTTTAATAAGGTTGATTATATTCTTTTTGGATTCGAGTCGTCCGACAAAAAGAATATATTTATCACCGACAATATTTTGTAGTTCGCTTGATAATTTTGTCTCGGATTGTTCAGGGTTAAAACCCATTGGTACAAATTTAATTAACTTTGCCGACTTGGGATAAAACTTCTTTAAATCTGATTCGGTTGACTTTGAATACACTACAATACGAGCTTTTTTCGTTATTGCGCGGCGGATTGAAAAATCTTGAGTTTTAATTTCATTTTTGGAATATACTTCGGGAAAATATTTCCAAGCTAAATCGTGGATTGTAACCACTGAACTTTTTCCAGAGATTGTTGGCAGTATATGTGATGGAACAAATAAAACATCGGGTTTCTTCTTGACCATTTCCAAAGATAAGCCAACCTGGGTCCAGTATTTTTTATTTGGAATTGTTTTGACTGAAAAGTTTTTTGGAAATTGATCAAAACTGCCGTCATAATCTGATCCAACATACAGAGTATATTGATTTTTCCCGTCAATCTTCGCCAATTCAAAAACTAAATTACGTGAATAATTTTCCGTTCCGGTTCGTTGTTTTTTAACCGCCCTTGAGGCGTCGATTCCAATTATCATTTGAAGTAGTTTTTTGGTTTCTTGCCCTGCAGAATATCATCAACCATATATATTTCTTCTTGAATGCCAGCTATTAAGTCGTATTTATTCAATTCTTTTCGCTCCACCCAAGCGAAATCAACATCTTCACCGCTTAGCTTAACTTTCCCCTTTTTGAGCGGCGCATAAAAGCTTAGAGTGATGACCGGTGTATTATCTGGCCGAATGAAGCAAAGGTCTAGCAAAAAATCAATTTTCCCGACTTCTAAGCTAACTTCTTCTGAAATTTCGCGTCGTAAACTTTTTTCTAGTGAAAAATACCAGCAGCCATCCTGATTAGGCTTATCGGATACTTAGTCATCTATCGCCAAGCCACCACCGAGAACTGTCCATTTCCCTGGATAAACTTTTTTGTCCATCGAGCGCTTAGTAATCAAATATTTACCATTCTTGTGGATAATGGCTGTTGCAACGATTCGATGCAATTCTCGATCTTTAATTTTTGAAAATTTCATAATGGCTCCAAATATTATTCTCTGGCCCAAAGAACTGATTTTTTAAAAGCTTCCAAATGCTCAACAGCAATCCCTGCGCCTTTGACAACACAGGTTTCAGGATCATCTGCAACTTGGCAAGGTACGCCCGTTACTTTAGTTAGGAGTGTGTCGATGTTTCGGAGCAATGCACCCCCACCAGAAATAATTATCCCCTTATCCATAACGTCAGACGCAAGTTCGGGAGGAGTTTGTTGCAAAACACTCTTAACTGCGGCAATGATTTCCGCCAGAGGCGGCTTTATAGCTTTAACCAGGTCTTCAGCGGTAATAATAATGCTTTCAGGGAGTCCTGTGATGGCATTAGAGCCGGAAACTTCCATTTTGGAATCTTTTTTTGGGTCAATGGCGTTGCCGATGCGTTTCTTAATTTCTTCTGCGGTTTGCTCGCCAACAACTAAATTATGCTTCTTGCGAATATATGCGGCAATTGCGGCATCTATTTTATTACCTCCAATGCGTGCAGAAGATGCGGCAACGACATCACCAAGTGCAATTACGGCCACTTCTGTAGTTCCGCCGCCAATATCTATAATCATGTTGCCGGAAGCAGTGGCAATTGGGATTCCGGCACCAAGAGCCGCAGCGATTGGTTGTTTTATTAAATATGCCTGCTTGGCACCGGCAGCTAGAGTTGCGTCAATAACGGCTCGTCGTTCAGTTGAGGTAATGCCAACAGGAACAGCAATCATAACTTCTGGTTTGCCGAGTCGAATACGACCAGAAACCTGATTTATAAAGTGCCGAAGCATGGTTTCGGAAATATTGTAATTTGCGATGACGCCATCTTTTAAAGGATGGGCAGCAACAATACTGTCTGGAGTGCGACCGATCATTTTTTTAGCTTCAGTCCCAATGGCGACGATTTGATTGTTTTCGACTTGAAGCGCTACAACGGATGGCTCATTAACAACCACACCTTTTTTGGGTATGTAAACCAAAACATTTGTTGTGCCTAGGTCGATGGCAATTCTTTTAGCCATCAGTCTATCCTTTCAATCTCCGCCCCAAGAACTCGTAATCTAGTGTCCAAATTTTCGTAACCGCGATCAATATACTCTATATTACTGATAGTTGTAACTCCCTTGGCGCAAAGTGAAGCGATTACCAGCGCCGCGCCGCCGCGGATATCAGAAGACTCAATTTCCTGGCCGTGTAGTAGCACTGGGCCATTTATTTCGATCAAATAAGGATTTAAAATATCAATTTTTGCGCCCATCTCCACTAACCATTTTGTGTAATCAAACCGTGAGTTAAACAAGGTTTCAAATATGCGAGTTTCTCCTTTGGCCTGTGTGGCCAAAACTGCTAGAGGCGCTTGCAAATCGGTTGGGAGACCGGGGTACTGTCTAACATCAAGCTTGGAAGAATTTGGTGCAATAAGCTGGCTGCGCTGGTTGATTACAATGTCGGCATGATCGCCTTGGGTCGGAATAATATCAAAGTCGACTGACATCTCGGAAAACTTAGATAACACTAAAGATAAATGGTCGGGAATGATATCTTTAATTTTTACTGTCCCGCCGCAAACCGCGGCAGCGATCATAATTGTGCCGGCTTCTATTCGGTCTGGCATTACTGTGTGTTCCACGTCAGTTAACTTTTTAACGCCTTCAATTGCAATGGTATGAGTTCCAGCACCGGAAATTTTTGCACCTGCTTTGTTCAGAAAATTTGCCAGGTCGACGATTTCAGGTTCGCAGGCAGCCACTTTAATAACGGTTTTCCCAGTCCTCAAGACCGAGGCCATTATTATATTTTCAGTTGCTGTGACACTCATTTCAGAAAGCACAACTTCAATATCACCTTTGTGAAATTTTCCTTCTCCTTTTAGAAAAAATTTCTCACCTTTATCGGAAATCTCTACTGAAACATCCATAGCCTCAAAAGCTTTTAAGTGAGTGTCTATTGGCCTCGAACCTATTAAACAACCGCCTGGTTCAGAAAAATGCGCACGTCCAAACCTTGCTAGTAGCGGACCAATAATTACAACAGAACCACGAAGTTTTTTAATTGGGTTTTCATCGGGGGAATATGATTTGACTTGAGCGGCATCAATTATAAGGGTGTGGTCATTGTATTCAATTTGTGCTCCCAGGCTCTTAACTACTTCCACCATTCTGTCTATATCAACAATTTTCGGCACATTGTGCAGAATTGTTTTGCCAGGAATCATGACAGCGGCAGCCACCATTTTAAGGGCTGCATTTTTGGCTCCGGAAACATGAAAAGAGCCATTTAATTTGTTGCGACCTGTAATTCGAAATTTTGCCATAGTAATTTAACCATTATTGATTGAATCCTGAAATAAGCAAGCTTTTTACGCATTGAAAAAGCTATTATATCTTGTAATTAATTCGGGACGACGGTAATGAATAAAAACATATTTATTATACCGCCGATTTACAATTTTATCAATACAAGCTAGAATAAATCTATGAAAGAATATGTTCATCATCCGCGGGACAAAAGACTAAGAGAAATTTTTGTTGGGCAAGGCTCTGTGGCCATAGTTATTATTTTGACATCTTTGTGTTTAGTTTTTTGGGGTTTAGGATACAAGATCAATTGGCAAACGATGAAAATATCCCACACCGGTATTGTATATTTATCCTTCGAGCCGAATGACGCGACAGTTTTATTGTCCGGACAAGAAACAAAAGCAAAATCAACTTTCGATGCACAGCTATTACCCGGATATTACGATGTTGAGGTGAAAAAAGATGGATATAATACTTGGCGCCAGCATATAAAAATTGCTGCTGATAAAGTTGATTGGTTCAAAAATATTACCTTATTTAAAGTTAGTCCTGATATTTCTGTCATTACGGATCAAAATAGTATTGCCTCAATTGACTCCCCGTATGATTCTTTGGTAAAGAATCCTGAGGGCAGTTTATCATTTAATGACCATGAAATTTGGGTTGGTGACACTTTGGTCACGCGATTGTCAAATCAGATTTCAGGTGTCATTTGGTATCCGGGGAATGAATATCTTGCCTATCAACAAGGTGATGAAATTAGAATAATTGAGAAAAATGGCACCAACGATGTTTTATTGGCAAAGCTTTCAAGCAGCGATAAATCAAACTTTATGTTTAGTTGGGATGGTTCAGCGCTACTATATAAGGATGGGATGGTTTACCGAAGAGCAACTATTAGATAGATCGATTAGTATATAATATCTTCGCATCAGCGCCAATTGATGTAAGAGAAAATTAATGGATTCCTGCTGGCAGCGCTTCGGCGTTGTTTTTTTGTGGTTGAGGATTTTGCGATACCGCTGGGATGATTTGATCAGCTTGGACTATTAAGCGTTTTAAGTTTGTTCCAACGGGTGTGCAGGTCATGAGAGTTAACGTCGCTTTGGTGTTATCTGATTTCATTACAGAAGTGTTTGTCGGGTCAACTACTGAAATTTTCTTAATTCTATAAATAAAACTCACGTTATGAAATTTAATTTGAACCAAATCGCCAACAACAACGTTACCAAGTAAAGCGAAGGCTGAATTATATTGGCTAATTACCCAAGGGTAGTTCGATGAGTGAGCAGTTACAAATACGTTGCCCATCTCGCCCGGGAGGCTTGTACCAGATAGCTGGATGGCACCGTTTTTCAAATTTGAGCTAACCGCTGATTCAGTATTGTCGACGCCGAAAGTGATTGGAGCTTTGACGTTGATTGCTTCGATAAATATTGAATTATCGGCGATGTCAGGTAATGAATCGTTTTTATTAGCCTCGGGTTTGCTTTGATATATGGAGACTGCGTCGACTAAAGTATGTGGCGGAGTTTTGAATTCGTCTTGATACCACCAGGCTACCTTTTTGTTGTAAGCTCCAAAGTTTAGAGAGTAGGTTACGATGGAAAAAAATAAAACGAACAAGAGCAAAAAATATAATACAACCAAAAAAGGATTTCTTTTTTTAAATCTTGAAGAAATAAATATCTGTTCTAGGACTGCTTCTGTTAGCCGATGTTTCATTGATCTCAGATAAAAAAATAAATCTGGTGCCGCGGGTGGGAATCGAACCCACATGATATTGCTATCGCAGGATTTTGAGTCCTGTGCGTCTACCAATTCCGCCACCGCGGCAAAATCACAAACTTATTTTATCATTTATAGGTGTTTTAATCAAGCCGAAAGCTAGAAAATTAGAGTTATTTATGCTAAAGTATTGCCGAAGTCAGCAACTGCTTTTGCGGTTGCAATCGAAGCATTGGAGTGGTACCGATGAAATCCAGCTACTGCATCGTCGCAATCGTCGGGTTATACCTCCTCGGCATCAGTGTAGGGCCGGCTTCACCTCGCCAGGCTACTGGGAAGTCTCACTACTGCGTCGTGGCGGCCAAGAAGCATTTGGTTCCAAAGAAGCCATCTATTGCCATTCCGGCATACGATGGTGTTTGTTACCTCGTGCGCGACCAGGCACTAGTTGCTGTTGATGTCCAGAGTGGATCCAGCATAATACTGGCACATCTACCAACAGACGAGCCAGTCATGCTGGTTTCCCCGCAGGGCAAGGGCCAAGTCATCGTTACAACACGGGGCGATGAGTTCTTTAACCTCTGGAGATTTACTCCGTTCCGTGGATTTGCCAAGGTTGGCATTTCGTCTGTGCCGGCAAGTTTGCCACAGTGAAGCACATGAGGGGGTTTCGCCCACTGCCAAGCGGCGGCGGGCTTTTTAATGTCTTAGGACTTCAATATTTTCCAAATTTGAAATGTCAATTACTTCTGATGGAGGATTTTTTGGTAATTCTCCCGCATTGATTATGAGGTCGGGGCTTTCTTGCTGGTCAGCAATTTGCCGCAGGAAATTAGTAACCTTCCAGCAATTTGGCATATTTGAAACATTGGCGCTGGTGGCGGCAACCGGTTGGCCAAGTTCTTCGACAATATTTAGAACGAATTCATAATTCGGAATTCGAATGCCTATTTTTTCCAGTTTTTGGTATTGCGAGGAAAACTTTTTTCGATCAAGATCAGACCAGGGCAGAATAAAAGTATATGCGCCGGGAGCTTTTTCCTCAATAAATTTTTCTTGTGCGGCAGAAATGGAAATATAATCTTTTAGCATATTAACGGAGGAAAAAATCAACGCAATCGGCTTGTCAAAATCCCGGCCTTTAATTTTGTAGATTTTCTCCATTGCCGCATTATCAAAAGGATTCGCTACTAAACCGTAAACAGTATCAAACGGCAAAACAATCACTTGGCCGGATTTTATTGAAGTGCTGATATATTTTTGATCGATTTGCCCGCCTTCTATAGTTTTCATGCTAATAGAGTAGCAAATAAATTCAACTTTTATAAGCTTTGCTATATAATAGTAATGAGGAGATAAATCATAAATTGAGGGGCATTAGACAACACTGACAAGAACACTGATTTTGCACTGAAATTAACGGAGGGATTTATTATCAGAAAAGTAGCTCTAATTGTTTTGGATGGTTGGGGAATTGGTCCAGCCTGGGGCGGCAATGCAATAATGGCGGCCAAAACTCGCAATATGGATATTTGGTGGCGGACGTACACGCACACCAGTCTTTTGGCGTCCAGCGAAGCCGTTGGTTTGCCGCCCAACACTGCCGGAAATTCGGAAACTGGTCACTTAAACATTGGTGCTGGTCGGGTTGTACCGCAGGACCTGGTTTTTATAAACAATTTTATTAATGACGGCAGTTTCTTTAAAAACCCTAATATTCTGGCGGCTTTTGAGCACGCAAAAAAAAATAATTCGGCACTTCATCTCATGGGTTTGGTCGGCACGGGTCATGTCCATTCTGACATAAACCACCTTTACCAACTTTTAAAAATGGCAAAGGATAATCAGGTACAAAAGGTTTATCTCGACCTTTTCACCGATGGTCGCGACTCAGATCCTGAATCCGGCCTTGGAGTAGTCGAAAATATAGCACAGAAAATAAAAGAAATTGGTGTGGGTCAAATTACGACAATATGTGGCCGCTACTTTGCTATGGACCGCGATAAAAATTGGGGCCGAACTTCAAGGGCCTACAATGCTATGGTTATGGGTGAAGCCAGAGAGAGTGCGAGTACCAGGGACGCCATTTCTCGGTCTTATTTGCGTAGCACGACTGACGAATTCATTGAACCACATCTTATAGCTGATAATCCGGGCGAAAAAATATTAATTTCAGACAATGATTCCGTTATATTTTTCAACTATCGGCCAGATAGAGCAAGACAAATTTCTTTGGCTTTTACCGACCAAAAAATACCTGCGATGGCAGACAGGAAGATTCTTAAAAATTTATATTTTGTCACTTTCGTTAATCGTGACCCTAGTCCTTTGGGAATTATGGCATTTGAGGCTGATGAAATTAAAAACACGTTGGCAGAAACTGTCAGTAAAGCTGGAATTACACAATTTCACATCGCAGAGACTGAAAAATATGCTCACGTGACATATTTTATCGATGGCGGCCGGGAAAAACCATTTCCTGGTGAATATCGGATGGTTATCCCTTCTCCGAAAGTTGCTACTTACGACTTGTCTCCTGCAATGAGCGCCCAACTTCTAGCAGATTCGATAATAAAAAATGTCGATAAAAATTTCGGTTTAATAATTTGTAATTTTGCCAATGCTGATATGGTCGGCCATGCCGGGAATTTTTATGCCACC
>JBAXWD010000002.1:0-26438 GCA_037128645.1 Candidatus Berkelbacteria bacterium | reverse complement strand
GATTTGAGTCGATCGCTTCAATTCGGTATACACATTCAAATAAATAAAAAAGAGCCTAGCGGTTGCTAAGGCTCGTCGGACTGAAACTGGGCAAGGTATTGCTCAATTTCCTTGAAATATAGTTCCTGCGCCATTTTGGCGAATGGATGAATCGGTTCGTACCAACTGAACTTGACTCCGGCGCTCGCTAGCCATTCCTCTGCTTGCTGCGACTCGTCGAATCGGCCATCATCGCCGAACGATACGCGGGAGTATGACATTGCCGCTATCACCTGGCTGATCCCGTGGCTGATGATCTTGCTGGAACATGAAACGCAGGGTTGCACTGTCACGTACATCGTTGCACCCGCAAGGCGCGGATCTCCTTTTGCAAGGATTAGGGCGTTATCTTCGGCGTGGAGAGCGGCACATTTCTGCTTTCTGGCTTTTTTGCAGCCCTCGCTGCTATCGGTACAATTGGGTGTGCCGCTAGGATTCCCGTTGTACCCAACGCTAATGACTGTACCGTTAGTTATGACACAGCCAGCTTTGACAAAACAGCAAGGTGCACAAAGTGCCCAGGTGAAAGCGGTAAGCATCGCTGCATCGTCGCGATTGAGCCTTTCCATATCCATGCAGATCAACTCCTTTAGCTTTTTGAGTATAACAAAAAAATCTCTTTCCAAAGAAAGAGATTTTTTCACTCACTTGTTATGTGTCGGCTAGATTGGGAATTTTGCGCACATTTCTCGCACTTCTTCTTTTACTTCCGCCATTTTTTCATCATCACTCATATTCTCGGCGACTATATTCATCATTTCAGCAATTCGTTGCATTTCTGCCGGTCCCATGCCACGAGTGGTAATTGCGGCAGTGCCAATACGAATGCCAGAAGCAATTGATGGCGGCTTGTCATCGCCGGGCACAGAATTTTTGTTAACTGTAATCCCGGCTTTTTCTAGTGCAGCTTCAAAATCTGCGCCGGTAATTTCTTTATTGCGCAAATCAATTAAAGCCAGGTGATTGTCAGAGCCGTCAGTGACCAAATCAAAATCCAGGTGATGAAGCGTGTCGGAGAGAACTCTCATATTGCCAATAACTTGGCCAATGTATTCTTTGAATTTTGGCTCCAGTGCCTCTTTGAAGCAGACTGCTTTGGCAGCAATGATGTGCTCTAGCGGACCGCCTTGAATTCCAGGAAACAATGCTTTGTCGATTTTGGCTGCTAACTCTTCGTTATCGGTCAAAATAACGCCGCCACGAGGACCGCGCAAAGTTTTGTGAGTTGTAGTGGTAACAATATCAGCAATGCCAATAGGAGATTGATGAAAACCGGTTGCAACCAGCCCTGCAATGTGAGCAATATCGGCGATTAAGTAGGCGCCAACTTCGTCAGCAATTTTTCGGAAGGAATGAAAATCAATTTGTCGTGGGTAGGCGGAAAAACCGCAGACAATAATTTCAGGTTTAACTTCTTTGGCGATTTTTAGCACTTCTTCGTAATCAATTAATCCGGTTTTTTCATCTACTCCATAAGAATATGAATCAAAGAATATCCCAGAAAAGGAAACTTTCGATCCGTGAGACAAATGACCGCCAGATTGTAGCGATTGGCCCAATATTTTATCACCTGGTTTTGCAACAGCCAAGTAAGCTGCCATATTGGCTTGTGATCCCGAGTGTGGTTGAACATTGGCAAATTTGCAGCCAAATAGTTTTTTTACTCGCTCTATTGCCAGCGTCTCAATTTCATCAATATTTTTGCATCCGCCATAGTAACGATGCCCCGGGTATCCTTCTGCATATTTATTGGTCAGAATTGAACCTTGTGCTTCCAAAATCGCGTCCGTTACATAGTTCTCTGACGCAATTAGTTCTAAATTAAAAAACTGGCGGTCTTTTTCCGCTGTAATAGCCGCAAATATTTCTTTGTCGCTATTTTCTAAATTCATTTGTTACTGCCTCAAGTATTATTTTCGAAATTGTTTCTCGCTCCTGCAAACCGTCAACTACGATTATTTTATATTTCTTGTTCTTGGCCAGCTTGAGATAATTTTTTCTAACTTCGGATAAAACCTTTTCTCTTTCAAAAAGTTCAAATTGGTTTCTAGTGGCTTTAATTCTTTTAATGCACTCTGCCGCTGGGACATCAATGAAAAATGTTATGTCTGGCAAAAGAAATTGGCGGTTAATTTCCTTGAGCCAGGTTTTATCACACTGTACAGAACCAAAAGCAATGGTGGAAAAAATGTAGCGGTCGGTGACGATAGTTTTACCGTTTTCAAGCGCCGGGGTTATCATTCGATCTAAGTGATGAGCACGATCTGCAGCGAATAACAGTTGCAAACATTCGGGAGAAGCTTGCCAGTCTTTAGTCAGAGTTCCGCGGATTAAGCCACCAATTAAATTGTTTGTTGGTTCTTTGGTCAGGAAGGCTGACAGTTTTAATTTATTCAGATTGGTTGCTAGCAAATCAGCCTGGGTCGAAGTTCCCGATCCATCCAAACCTTCAACTGCTATAAATAATCCTTTTGTTTTATCCATGGTACAAAAAAAGGCTAAAGCCTAGAATTTATGGTGCGCCCAAGAGGACTTTCACGTCGCTGGGCGACATAGAAACCCACGGTTTCTATTATCTTCCTCTGCGGGAAACTTTCGTTTCCCGACCCCTTCCCAAGTTCAAGTCGAAAAGCGCACTCATTGAAAACTAATGGTGCGCCCAAGAGGACTTGAACCTCTGACCTCTACAATGTCAATGTAGCGCTCTAACCAACTGAGCTATGGGCGCAAATGCAATAAAATGATAACATTTTTTAACATAAATTTCAAATCTCTCGCGCTATATAGTAAACATGCTATTTATTTTGATATAATAAATTAGACCAAAACTCGGCCAATTTTTTGCGTATAAACAACACGGATTTTTACACGGTGAATGCACGGAAGAAATCAACTAGAAAATATTTGAGGGGACATGGGGAAGTTTAGAGACATTGTTGCAAAAATTAGACGGCCAAAATCAATCGGAGGGGATATCCGGAGTGTTTTTTCGATGACCTATTCTGTTCATAATCGCGTGGCTTCAAAATATAAATGGTATGACAATTGGCATCAAAAGCCCTATGCTTCAAAAGTTCATGTCAACGTACTCGCGGTAGTTATTATTGCCACAATAGCGTTAATTACGTCGCAGTTTGCGACCCTCAACAAAGAATCATTAGCAGGTAAAAAACCTTCAAAGCCTCGCGGTGTGATATCTCAGGATATGCCGCAGAATGAAAAAATTTCTTATGCTGATTTGACTTCGGCTATTAATGTCGAAGAAAACCAGCTTGTCGGAACTGAGAATCTCAAAGCCAAACTCAATTCTAACCAATCCTATTTGGAGTTTAAAGACGGTGAAAATAAATATTCAATTACCACTACATTATTAAATACTGATAAAAGCAAGAAAAATCCCGACAAAACTAGAGAAAAGATTAAATGGAAGGATGTTCAACAAGACGTTGATATTGAAAATGCGCTCTACGAGAATAAATTTAAAGAAACCATTACCGTCAAAAAGAAAAAAGCCGAAACGAAATTTAGTTATAAAATTGAGTTGTCAGGTGGTGCAAAGCTTGTTCAAGTTGATGGCAAGACCTTAATTCGAGACGCTTCTGACAAAGATCTAGTGGAATTAGATTCGCCATTTGCCTTTGATGATAGTGGCGCTAGGTATGATTACAAATACTCAGTTTCTGGCGATGGATTAACACTTGAGCCCGCTGTTGACATCTCGGGAGCAAATTATCCACTTACAATAGATCCTACCTACACAATAAAAACTTCAACTAACACAAGTAACTTTAATAACTATGCCAGCCAACGAAAACTTGCCAGGGATTCAAACGGAGTTTTACATACAGTATATCTTCGTGCGGCTGGTGCAAATAATGTTTTTTACGCCAAGTCAAATGATGGCGGCCAAACTTGGTCGGAAACACAGCTGACCACAGAGGCAACCTATACGCAATATGGTCCAGCTCTAGCCGTTGATAGCGCCAATAATGTTCATTTAACCTGGGGCGGGCTAGATACGGTAAACTCAACTTATCCAGCAGTTCGCTATATCAAAAAAACTGGCAACTCCTGGGGGTCAATTACGGACATTCTTACCGGATCTAGTTATCCTGCAATTGCTATTGATTCGAGTGATAACGTTCATGTTGTCGGAACACCGGCTGGGATGAGTACCGCGACTCAATATATCAAATATAGTAGTGGTGCATGGGGTTCGCCCTATACTTTGCACGATGCCAGTGGTTGGGGGATTCCGTCAATTGCAGTTGACTCAAGTAACTATGTTCATGTTACCTATCACTATACTGCTGGCGGGCAAATAGTTTATCGACTTTATAATGGTTCCTGGCAAGCTGAAGAAAATGTTTATACTAACGCATCGTACCAGGCTTCAAATGCTTCGATAGCGCTTGATTCAAATAACAAACCGTATGTTGTTTGGCAACAGGCGAACGCGAGCTATCCATCTAATACGCAGATAGGGTATACGAATAAAGTTTCTGGGAGCTGGGCGGCTCCGACTTGGCTTTCGGCTGATGCCTACAACCAGATTCAGCCTGCTATATCATTGGATGCCAGTAATAATGTTACGGTAGTTTGGTCAGGAACTCACGCGGCATCAACGACTTACACTCAAATTCGCGCAAAAATATACTCCGGTGGTGCTTGGGGCTCGGTTACTAACCTTACCACTCCAGGAACGATTAATAATCAGTATGCTTCGTCAATTTGGGCAAAATATCCATCGACCAATCAGCCTTCTAGGCCGAAGACTGGCTATGCATTTATTTATATGGCTGGGTCTGATCTATCATATACTGCTAGCTCTGATCTGACTTGGGATAGCAGTCCTACTGCTCCCATAGATTTAACTGGAACGTGTCAAAAAATAGATAGAACTACGAACTGCGCTAACGGAGAAACGGTCAGATACGCCGTTAATGGTGTTTTGAATGCCGCTACCGCTACGACACTTAACGGTAGTTTTACTTTTTCAGCCATAACGGCACCGACAAGCGGTGACACGATAACCGTGTTTATTGATGGTGTCGCTGATGATCTTGAGGCGAATGCTGTCACTAAGTATGACGGTTCTGGCAGTATTGCCATGACACTTTATGAAAGACATTTAGTTCTTGGAAGTGGTGACAACCAAACGTTATCTAGTGCGGATATTAATAAATATGATAACTCTGTTTCATCCGATGAGGATATTTATTTTGAAGTCGATTCAAGTGGAAATTTGACTATTCCAGCCGCCGCGACAAGCTCTTATTCAGATCAATTGCTTTATGTTTTGGCAGGTAATACCTATCGTCCCGCTTCGGCTGGGGGAAAAATAGTTTCCACTCCTAATTTATATCTGCCAGCTTCGTCAACAATGAGTTGTGATTCAAACACAATCAAAATCACGGCTGGAGCGACAGCGGTTACTACTACCGGAACACTTAATCTTGATACTTCGACTTTCAATTATGACGCTGGGGTGGCCAATGCAAATATTAATGCCTTAACATATTATAATCTTGGAGTTGGGGCAGACGGAGACAATGCCTCCACAACAACGTTTACACTCTTAGGGGCAACGACCGTAACAAATGTTGTGACTGTTGGCGCTGGCACATCTCTTAGTGGTGATGTTTTGGCACTTTCAAGCTATGTTCTGACATTATCTGGTTCGGGTACTCCGCTAGTTTTGACTAATCTTAAGGGTACGGTAACAGCAGGAACGGGAACAATTAACTATACTGGCTCGAGTGCGACAAGTCTCGCCGCAACGACTTACTATAATCTTGATGTGGGTACAACTTCTGATGTTGGCGCCAGTGTGACATATACACTTCTGGGCGCAACGACGGTTTCCAATACGATTACAGTGGGTAACGCAGGCTCAACAAATACTGACTATCTCTCCGGAGGAAGTCAGATTCTTACTCTCTCTGCGTCAAGTACTACGGCTTGGAATATCACCGCAAAGGGTGGATTCACCTGTGCAACTTCGACAGTCAACTATTTGGGTTCGTCGGCTACGACGGTTGCGGCACTAACATATTACAGCCTGGGAGTTGGAACTACTGCAGATGCTCTAGCGGCTGTAACTTATACTCTGGCTAATAATATTTCGGTTGGTGGAGTTCTAACGATTGGAAATATTTCATCGACGAACTCAGATATTTTGGCCGCCTCGTCGTACACAATTGATTTTACCGGTTCTGGATCGGTTTTCTCCATTTCAGCCAAGGGAACTTTTACCTGTGGTACCGGAAATGTTACCTATAACGGATCGAGTGCAACCAATATTGCTATTGCGACATATTACAACCTTGGTGTCGGTACTACTTCCGACTCAAATGCTGGCGTGACGTATACGGCTGGTGGTGCGATCACGGTTTCAAATATTCTTACTATAGGTAATGCTGGTTCTACAAATTCAGACATTTTCTCTGGCTCGTCGAATGTTATAACCCTGAGCGGCACCGGTACGCCGTTTGTTATTACCACAAAAGGAAGCTTTACGTATGCAACTTCAACAATAGCTTACACTGGAGGCACCTCAGCCGTTAATGTTACCTCGACCACTTACTACAATTTAACAGTTAACAAGGCCTCAACTACTTACACTGCGCTTGGAGATATTACAGTCACGAATGTGTTTACTATTACCGCGGGTACATTTGATGCCTCGAGCCGAACAATTACTTTATCTGGTTCCGGTACGCCTTTTGTCAAAACTGCAACGCTTACACCTTCGACTTCGACTTTTAACTTTACGGGGAGTTCGTCGACTACAGTTGCCGGTGCGTCATATTATAATCTCGGGGTCGGTACGACATCGGATGCAGGTACTGCCGTTACTTACACATTGGGAGCGGCAACTACGGTGTCAAACGTTTTGACGGTTGGTAATGCTTCGTCGACGAATACTGATCTGTTATCAGGATCATCCTATGTCTTAACGCTTAGTGGATCTGGTACGCCTTTTAATATTACTTCAAAGGGTGGTTTTACTTATGCGACTTCGACCGTAACTTATCTGGGCGCATCCGCCACAACCGTTACCGGTGGCATCACATACTATACGTTAGGATTAGGCACAACTTCTGATGCATTAGCGGCAGTTACCTACACATTAGGTGGAGATATAACTGTCGCAAACACTTTAACAATTGGTAACGCATCTTCGACCAATTCAGATACATTTGCGGCTTCTTCGTATACTATCAACTTCACTCTGGTAGGTACTCCGCTGGTTATTACAACCAAGGGGATATTTACTTGCAATACAAGCACAGTGAACTTCAATGGCGCAGGTTCTGTTATTGTTGCGAGTGCAACGTATTATCATTTGGGTTTTGCTGGTGCCAGTGGGGCCAAATCAGCTGCCGGAGCCTTGACCGTTAATGGTAACTTTACTCTTGGTGGTGGCGCAACCTTTACAGCTGGCGCTTACACCCACAACTTCTATGGTAACTGGGTGGTTAATACCACGGCCGCTACTCCGCTTACCGCTACAGGTAGTACTGTCAATTTCAACATTCCTTCTACTCCAGCAGCTACTTCGTTTACTGGTTCGGCGACCAATGCTACGACTTTTGTAACGGTCAATATTAATAATACTAGTGGATTTAGTATTTCGACTGCCGGCAATCCTACTCTTTCGCCAATTGCGGCGACCGGTGTAGTGACGGTAGCGGCCAGTGTCACGACGACAAACTATGGAACCGCAACATTTTCAAGCACCCTGGCCGGATCGGGCAGCTGGATTCAGCAAACCGGTTCGATATTAAACCTTTCTTACGCTTCGGCAACCATAATAACAATCTCCAGTTTTGACGCACATACGTATAATAATACCGTCAACTATTCTGGCGCAGCTCAAACGTGTTTGGTGACTCAGTATTATAATTTAACTTTTTCAGGCACGACTACTAAAACTTGCTTACCGACTTCTCCAATCCTCGGTAATGTGACGATGGGCGGTACTACTGCGGCATGGACTTTAACCGCAACGACAACATTAACGATCAACGGAAACTTAAATGTTAATAGCTCATCGACTGGCTCATTTACTCAGAATGCCTACGGATTGACAATCAGCGGAAATGTTTCAGTTACTGGCGGAACATTAACGACAGCCGGCGCTGCGTTCACCGTGACTGGAACAACCGCAGTTTCTGGCGGGACATTGGCTTTGGCCAACAATACAGGTGCCAAGACTTTTACAAAAAGGATAACTGTAACTGGCGGAACGCTTAATGGAGCTAGTACGAACATAATCTTTGGTGAAGGTTTGACTCACAACACTGCCGGTTCGGTCGCGATTACTGGAACGGTAACAATGAGTACAAACGCTGGCTCAATCGTAACCGATACGGCTTCATCAATTACTGCCGTAACTTTCAACACGGCGAATAACTTTACAACTTCCGGCGCCGCCGTCTTAACGGTTGGCACTCTTACTGTTACATCACCTTCGACGGTAACAAACTCTGGCTTGCTGACCAACTCTACCTCGCTGGCAGGAACCGGTACATTTGTAAATGGTGATGGTTCAACTGGAACTTTGACTTTGGCTTATGCCACGGTGCCGTCAATTAGTACGTTGACGACAACGGCAACCGGCAACACTGTTATTTACACATATAATGGTACGACTTCGGTAAAGGCGACAACATTTTATAATCTAACCATTAGTCCAACGATCACCGCCGCCGCCGCTTATTCTGGAGCTGGAGCGATTACCGTAACTCATGACTTGAATATTAACCCAACTGCCACTGGTACTGCATATGCTTTAACTTTCACCTTAGGTGGTGCGACTAGCGTTACAGGAATCACCACATTAACTGGCACTACTCTAGGCACATCTATTTTAGATACTAAGGCGGCCAACAATTATGCCTTTACATCCGGTACTTTGACCATTAATTCAGCTGGCACATTAAACGGAAATAACGCTACCGTGACGGTTAATGGAACTCTGACAAATGCTGGTTTTTTTAACGTCTTAAACGCTACCACAACAATTGCGGGTAATCTTACTAACTCTGGAGCTTACAGTCAGGCGGGCACTACTAATTTGACTGTTCAAAATGGTCCAGCGGCTACAATTACATTGGGCAATTCAGTATTTAAGAATCTAACTATCAATGCTTCAGGCAGTACCTACACATTGCAAGATGACCTGGATGTTTATGGTGATTTAACCTTAACTGCTGGGACACTTGATGTTAACTCATCAAATAAATCAGTATATATTGCCGGAGCATGGCTCAATAATGGCGGGACTTTCAATCCACGCTCGGGCACGGTTAATTACGTTGACTTTCAATCTGGCAAAACTATTACTAGCAACGGGCAAGCATTTTATAACTTGACCATAAACGGAACAAATCCGACTTTTACATCATCATTGATGCATATGGAAGGTGCTAATGCCGGTACGACGTTTACCGATGAAAACTCAGCTAATACTTGGAGCGCAAGCGGAGTATCGCAGACTAGTACAACTCAGAAAAAATTTGGCTCATCATCTTTCAAGGGCGGAACTACAACCTCTGATTACATCACGTCCACGAATAATGTATCCAATTTTCAAGTGACAACTCAAGATTTCACGATCGATACCTGGGTTTATCTCAATGAGGCTGTCGGAACGCAAAGAGTGATTGCGGGTGAAGGAAGTGGTTCGGCTAACTGGTCCGTCACGACCGGTCATCATTGGATATTGTATATATCAAATACCGGCACGGTCTATTTTCAATATAATGTTGCCGGAGGAGCTGGATCTCTCACGTCAAGCTCGCCACTTACAGCAACAACTTGGACTCATGTAGCAGTTGTTAAAACCGGAGGTTTTATAAAGCTTTACATGGGTGGTGTAGAGAAGGGTTCGGTTGCCGCCTCAACCCTGACTGTTCCTTCTGCCGGAACTCCAAGGATGGTGATTGGTAATGAGCCTTCGCTAGCTAACTCATGGAATGGTTATATTGACGAGTTTCGATTTACCAAAGGAGTTGGGCTTTGGAATAGCACTCCATTCACGCCACCAGCTGTCGCATATTCATCTGACCAGACTCTGTCTGGAACAACGACGGTTTCTAATAATCTGACCATTGCAAAAGGTTCACTAACAGTCGGAGCAAATAATCTTGATGTAAATAATATAGCGCAAACGGGTGGGACCTTCGTTGCCTCAGCCGCAAATACATTTAATATTGCTGGAAATTATGCAAATAGTGGCGGAACTTTCACGGATTCGGGGGGTACCGTTACCCTAGATGGTTCGGCCGCCCAAGCTTTTACGGCCGGCGGCACCGGAGCAAACAATGACTTCAATAATCTGACGGTTGCAAATACTGCCGTATCAGGTGGAGTAACATTTAACGATTCGGTGACGGTGACTGGTACATTTAAGGATATAACGCCTTCCTCGATTATGAACTTTCATGCTGGCTCCACTTATGCTTTTACGGCGATAAACATCAATGGTGGAGCAACTGGTACCAGGATTGTGATGCATTCAACATCGGATAATACGCCGTGGATTTTTACTGTAGCAAATGCCACGCTGACAGTTTCATATGTAGATGCTCGGGATTCAGATGCACGAACCAGCACACGATACATCGATGCTACTACCGGTTGTGCTGATTCGACTGGAAACCAAAATTGGACTTTTATTAGTGCGCAAAGTATCAATCTTGCCGGTAGTCTCTATACTAGCGATTTGGGAAATGTGGCCAAAGTTCCAAATGAACCACTTGGAGTCTCGATTGGTGGGGCCGCAGTCACAACCGGGACCACTGACTCAAATGGCGATTATTCCCTGCCGATAACGATCGCCGACAACCAAATGATAACAGTATTTATCAAAGGGATTGCGGATAAGGGATCTATTGTATTCAAGGCAGGAGTGATATCTGGCGATATTACGGGCGTATTGTTTAACGTTGGTTATGTGAAGCTTAATTATCTAACCGGTACCTCTATCACAAACGCAATGCTAGACACCGCTAGCGCTTCCGGCGACTCCGATATGCTGTTTTCAGCTTCTAGCGGTACGGTGACATTTACTCAGATGGTAAATATCATATCAGCCAAGACTTATTTACCGGGTGGAAATATAGTTTGCAACGGAATCGATATCAACGGAACTCTTAATCTTGAGAACAACACACTAACGGATCACGCTTCTTGGGATTCATCTACCGGAACCCTAACAACAAGTGGTTCTTCGGTGGTAATTTTTGATTCATCAAGCAGTGGTAAAACAATTACTTCCGGCGGACAGGATTTTGATAATGTTACATTTAATAATTCAGGTGGAGGATGGTCGCCAAGTGACGCAATGTATTTAAATGGTGATATGACGATGACTGCCGGAGTACTCTCGGGCACGAGTGATATTTCGGTGATGGGCGGAGACGTGACCGGTAATGGCACGATTGCAACTACCGATGGAACATTCATGGTGGATGGAGTAGGAAATTTTGGCGGGACCACTAACTGGAGTTTCAATAATTTAACATTTGGGGATGGCTCTGACGTTGCCGCCACAACCAAAATTTCAACTAACCAAATTACTGCAACTGGAGTACTAACGATTGCAACCTTGCAGACTTTGGACGCTGGTGATGATACGTGGAATTTGCCAGGAGCTGGAACAACCTTTGTGCCAACGGGAACATTTACTCAAAATGCATCAACTTTTGTTTATAATAGTGCATCGAGTGAAAATATCACAGGATCGACCTATTACAATTTGCAAGTTAACCATGGCAGCACTATTTTCACAGTGGCTGGCGGAACAACGGTGACGAATGTGTTGACGGTTTCTGCTGGTACATTGGATGGTTCAAGCCAAACTATTATTTTATCAGGAGGCGGTACACCGTTTGTTAACTCTGGCGCTTTTACTGCGTCGACTTCGACGGTCAAATATACAGGGGTTGGGACGGTGATGGTGGCTCCAGTAACTTATTATAATATCGAAACTGCCGCTGATTCTGTTCCTGGAAATGATAGTTATACAAAACTATTGTTACATCAGGATGGGACCAATGGGTCGACTGCTTTTACTGACAGTGAGCCAACGCCAAAAACAGTTTCCGCAAATGGTTCAGCCCAAATATCAACAGCCCAAAGTAAATTTGGCGGTGCTTCTGGTTTGTATAATGGCTCAAGTGATTATCTATCAGCTCCAGATTCAGCTGATTGGAGTTTGGGCACAGGCGATTTTACAATTGATACTCAGGCTTATTTCTCAACTACATCGAGCCCTCATAACTCGATTCCAATTGCCAGCTATGGATATATGGCTGTGCCAAGTGTCGGGAACCAACTCCACTGGTTAATTTATTTATCAAATGCTAACACATTAACATTTTATCGTATCTCTGGAACGTCGGAGACTTATAAAAGCGTTTCTTGGTCTCCTTCGCCAACAACGTGGTATCATATCGCGATTGTTAGAAGCGGTAACAACTTAAAGTTCTTTATTGACGGCATCCAACAGGGTACCGATCAAGACGTAACTGGTGTTAGCTATGATAATGGAGGACAGTCAGGGGATAATTTATACGTCGGATATTTCCGCTCATATTTAGGGGGGGGCTTGGTACAATTATTTCCCTGGCTATCTCGATGAGTTTAGGGTTACTAAGGGATTAGCTCGATGGACTACAGCCTTTACAAAACCGGCAGCACAATATGACGATACTCAATATCAAATTAGTTCTGATGTTGCGGTGACGAATAATTTTACTAATTCCTCCGGCACCTTCACCAGTGGTTCAAATAATCTGTCGATAGGTGGGACATTATCTAATTCTGCAGGCGCAGCTTTTGTTGCTCCAGTCACAGGAAAAACATTTAGTGTTGGGAGTAATTTTTCGAATGCTGGAACTTTCAGTCATAATTCCGGGACGATAACCCTAAATGGTCAAGGGGTTCAATCAGTAACCTCGGGCGGATCGGCCTTAAATAATGTAATCGATTCAAATGTCGCCGCCGCCGTTTCACAAGCCGATACGTCAACAATTGCTGGCACATTAACTATTAATAATAGTGCTATTTACGACATCAACGGTCAAAACATTACTCTGGCGACTCTGTCAAACAATGGAACCTTCAAGCTTCAAGGTGGTGAAACTACCGCAACGATTACCAATATGGATAGTGATTCAGGCAAGGTCATTTACAATGGGGCTGTGACATACTCCTCTCTTAAATTGGGAAATTCATATTTTGATTTAGAATTTGCTGGTTCTGGTACATATACACTGGGAGCAACGCTTAGTGTTGCTAATAATTTGAAAGTCACGTCCGGCACTCTTGATGGTTCAACTAGAACGATTAATGTTGGCGGCGATTGGGACTCTCAATCAGGAACCTTTGTATATAGCACGAGTAGCGTAGTTTTGTCTGGCGACGGAACACTAAAAACTTCTTCTACTGATTATTGGACTGATTTCTATGACTTGAGTATGGCCGCCAACGGTAAAACAACCCAGATGCTAACGGTAGTTGGTGTTTCTCATAATTTGATTCTTGGAACGGGAAGCTTAACAAAAGGCTCTTCACCTGACACTTATTGGTTGTTCTTAACCAAGAATGACGGCACCTCCGCTTTGACAAACGCTGGAGCTAGCATAACGCTTGACCGAATATATTTCACCATAACCTCTGGTTCGACCGTAATTCCATCTGGTAATTACGGCAATATTACATATCTAGAAATATATGCCAGGGGCTCTAACACGACATTTGATATTACAGGTGATGTTACGGTTGGTGGCAGAATTTTTTATCTAGGGATGACCACCTTAAATAATATCGTATTAAATTCTAATGATCACCAGATAGATGCCTTGGGCATGACCTATGGTTACTCTTCTGTTGCAGGCACAACTACAACAAACTTTGGGTCGTCCACAATCAATATTGGTACAGCTGGTTTTGGGAGAAATGCTAGCGGTGGAAGTCATACCATCAATCTCAATAGTGCAAATATAAATGTGACAGGTAATTTTAATCTAACTGGTTTGACTGTGGTGAAGGGAACATCTAATCTTAACCTGATCGGTAGTGCAGGACAAACATTAACGTCAGCTTCTAATCAGCTTCATAACTTCTCAACAACAAATGCTTCCTCCTCGGGAATTACTCTGGCAGATGATCTTTCGCTAGACGGAACGTTTACCGACACGACCGCCTCATCAAAGATCACTTTTAATTCTGGTTCAACTTATGCATTTAATGCAATCAATATCAATGGGCAAGCAGAGGGAACGAGAGTTGTTTTAACTTCTTCAACTGGTGGTTCACCATGGAATCTTAATATCACTGCTTCCTCTCCAACCGCTTCAAATGTTTCGGTTAAAGATTCTAATGCTAATAAAGACATCGACGCAACAACTGGTGGTTATGATGCGAGTGGAAATACACACTGGTTGTTTCCTCAAGGAAACTCCGCGCCGGTTAATGACTCTTTAACATTCACTAATCCATATTCTTCAAATATCGCAGTTGCTGACAACGCAACTGAATGGAATTTCAGAGCGCTTGTAACTGATGGCGATGGACCAACTAATTTAAATTATGTAGAATTGCGGCTGGCGAATTCCACTGATTCGACTCAGCCTTATGATTCCCTTAAGTTTCGCTGGACAGAGGCAACTGACGCTTTTTCAGAGGAAGCTGATACCCAAAGCGCTGCAGCAATAACTTCAACTTCGGCCAATTCAAACGCTTCAGGCAATCAGTGGACACTGGACTTTAAAATTAAGTTTAATTCGAGTTTCGCTACCACATCAACTAATTATGCTGCTGAACTTTATGCTGTTGATGATGCGGCTGCTTCCGACACTGACAATTATTCAAATACTTATCAAGTTCAGAATTTATCGCTGACCTTTTCTGTTGACTCAAATTCGTTAAATTTTGGGTCATTATTACCGGGATCAGTTATTACCGGTACGACTCAAACTACGGTTACAACTAACTATCCAAACGGGTACGCTTTGGCTGCATCGGATAATGTCGCTGGGTCGGATTCCTGCTTGCTCAGTGGTAGCACCAGAATTGCTGATTATGCTGGAACCATCACAACTCCAACATCTTGGACTGGAACTGGTCTTGGCATATCGCTCTATAGCGCAACCGGCAAGAATACAGCACAATGGGGTAGCGGATCAACAGAATCAGACTCGGCAAACAAGTATGCGGGTGTTCCCCAAAATGCAACCACTATACATTCTAAGTCAGGCTCGCCAACTTTGAGCGATATATCAAAAATTGGCTATAAGTTGGTTGTCCCAAATAGTCAAAAGACTGGTAGCTATTCTGGAGATATAACATATACGGTTACTGGCGCTCTTAATTAACATTAATTGGTATTTGTTTTCATCCAGAATATTATGTATAATAAGTCTAATAACATTCGAGGAGAATTAAAATGAGATCAATAATTGTAGTTTTCTCTACTGTTTTAGTGTTTATGGCGGTAATTTATTTCGCTAATTTAGGTGTAGAGAACAAGTCACAGGCTGACACCCAAAGTGTGACTGTTTCGGCGTCAGTCCAAACAGCTATGACTTTTTCAACCACCACTGGCGGAACCGCAGCTTTTGGCAGTTTAACGCCTGGGTCTCCTATAGCATCACCAGCAACTGGAACTGTGCTTTCGGTAACAACCAACGCCGCCAATGGATACACTATTGGAGTATCTGACGCCAAAACCTCAACAAACTCAGCACTATTGCATACCGATGCTACAACTTATATTGCTGACTATGCTGGTACAATTGCAACACCAACATCTTGGACAGGTACCGGTCTTGGTCTTACTTTATTTGCTGCTGATACAACCAAGGAATCGGCTTGGGGTACAGGAACTGCATATGATGACGCGAACAACAAATATGCTGGGATTCCACAAAATGCTACAACGGCTCATACCGTTACTGGATATCATTCTGGCGCCGATACTTCCAGCTGGGCTTTTAAGCTTGATGTTCCAGGCACACAGAAAACCGGTACATATTCCGGGACCGTAACGTTTACCGCCACCGCGGTTTTATCATAATATGCAGCATTTATATAGAAACAATTTTAGGATAGTTTTGTCATCATTAATTTTATTAGTTATCACAGTTTTAGTTTCATCGTATTTAGTTAATTTTAAATCTGTAAAAACCAAAGCTGATGACCAAAGCGTTTTTGTAACTGCTACAACAGCTTCTGGCATTACTTTTTCCGTAACCAACGGTGACTCTGTTCCTTTCGGCACAGTTATCCCTGGTAACCCGCAATCTTCCCCGGTAGGCGGAACAGTTTTATCTGTAACGACCAACGCCGCAAACGGTTATACTATTGGCGTTTCAGATGGTAAGACCGGTGGCAATTCCTGTTTGGTCAGTTCGGGAAATTATATTGCTGATTACACAGGCACAATTGGTACGCCAACGACTTGGAGCGGGACTGGTCTTGGCGTCACGTTATTCGCCGCTGATACAACCAAGGAAGCTAAATGGGGGACAGGATCTGCCTATGACGATTCAAACAATAAATATGCTGGCATACCACAAAACTCGACAATCGCTCACACAGTTACTGGTTATCGTGCCACACCTGATACGTCCAGCTGGGCATTCAAAATTGAGATTCCGCAAGCTCAGGCAATTGGAACTTATACAGGTTCAGTAACATTTACCGCCACCGCGGTTTTATCATAACAATATTTAAAGTTGCGCTAACGGCGAAGCCAGTGTGTTAAAATGAGATGCGGAGCGTTACATTATAATAAGGAGGAAAAGTGTTTAAAATGAAGAAATTAATTCCGGTATTGATATCTTTGGTTTTGGTTTCAGCGTTTTTATTTGTAAGCCCATTTAAATCAAAGGCTGATCAAACAGAGGGAATCCAGATTTCTCCACTGACATTTAACTTGGATATTGGTCCCGGCCAAAGTAAAGAATTATCGCTCAATGTTAAAAATTACAATCCAACTGAGGTAAATTACACCATTGAAACCGAACTTTTCTCGTCGGTCTCAGATGATGGAGCTCCTTCTTTTGCACCAGAAACTCAAAAAGAGGGTGTAACGACAATTGTTGACTGGATGACATTTTCTGATCCAAAAGAGGGGACACTTACAGCCGGTGAAGCAAAAAATATTCATTTCACAGTAACTATTCCGGTCGGTGCCGAGCCGGGCGGACACTATGCCGCAGTTTTTGTTAAGCAGGTAAATAAGCTTCCTGACGGCTCAACTCAGCTTGGAGTTTCGAGCAGAGTTGGCGCTTTAATTTTGGCTTCAGTTCCAGGAGCAACTACAAAAGGAGCGGAAATTTCTGAGTTCAATCCGCCAGAATTTGTCTGGCGCGGTCCAATTGACCTGTCGTTCAAGGTTAAGAACACTGGTTCTGTCCACTATGACAGCGTTGGCCAAGTTTCAATTCATCCAACTCTCGGCCACGATGTTGTAATTGACGCTGGAACTCACACTGTTATTCCTAATAATGCTCGTTCTTATAAAGTTTCTTGGGATAAGAAATATCCCTTTGGATATTATAAGCTAACAGCGACCGCCAAAGATGGTGCAGGAAATGATGTCACAGCAGTTGCAACCATGTGGGCACTGCCTCTAATCATTGTCATTCCATTGCTAGCACTTTTGCTGCTTGTAATCTGGTTACTGATTTATCTTAAAAAGCATGTACAGTTCGTTAAATAAAGTTTTATTACTGCCAGTTCTGGCTGTTGCTATTCTTGAATTTTCACTTATATTGTTTCTGGCAAATCCAACAAAGGCCGCTGGGACGGAAGTTAAATTATCAGCCACTGTTATGCCACTTCCGCCGTCTGCGACAATTAATGACTTTGACTTTAGTCAGATTAATCCGGCCGGCGAAGGAAAAGTCTATCTATAGCTGCTTGTGTTAGCTAGTGACTTGGTTTATCATATAATATATCTAGTAATTTATAGGGAGGATTATGGCGAAGCAAAAGAAGATGACGAAAGGGCTTTTAATAGTTCTTGGAGTTTTGGTAATAATAGCAGCGGCACTTTGGATTCTTATGAATAGCGGTGTTTCAGCTGACGTTTCCGGGTCGACTGGTGAAACAGCAAGTGACGATTCCGCAAGTAGCGATGTTGTAAAAATTGATGATGCTATTAGCACGGTATCTCCAGGCCAAACATTAAATTACACAATAACAGTTGATACAAAGAAGATGTTTGAGAACATGTCTGGGCTCGTTAACCCAACCGAGCAGCAGTTTAATGATTGGGCAACAAAATACAAGAACGACAAACTTTATTTGAATGCTTGGCTTGGAAATGGCAAAAGCACTGCTAGCAATGGCTGGATCTTAGGCAATCCTAATTTTTCCGTTAGTTTGCCCGCATTGAAATACCCTTTAGCTGAGGTTACCTATACCGCTACGGGCAAAGTTCCAGTAAATATCGACCTAGTCAAAAACACTGTATATAACACAGCAAGAATAGTCCGTCGTCCATGTCACACTGCTACTGCCTCTGAAATAACAGCCTCAATTCTTAACCCGCCCAAACTAAAAGCTACTTCATTGGTTTGTCCTATGGAAGGTAAAATTCGTGTCGCTCAAGACGTAGATATGGACAAACTTTCCTACAAGACTAATACTACTGATTTGGGTATTCTTTCTTATAACGTCAGTGACACCTCGATAGCTGTTGATGAGGCCCCGCTATTTACTGTTCAATACAAAAATTTGAGCAATCAAATCGCTGGTGCAGCAAAATTAAAAATCCGATATCCTGAAAATACGTTTTTAATTGAGGATAGCTCAATTAAGCCAGCTGTAAAAGAAACTATTGACGGCAAAAAATACGATGTCTACTATATAAATCTTGGTGACATGTTACCAACAGTAAATGGCACGATGCGAACAGATGCAGCAACCATTGCTGGAATTAAGACCGCATTGCAAGCAGCACTTGTTGGTAATACTGATGATGCCTTAGTCAAGGCGATAAACAACGCAATAAAAGTTTGCGATGGTTACGCTGCTGGCTCAAAAACACTCGATAATCTTCTGACCGCTATTAAGACTGCGAATGATTTGGCAAACGAGAAAGACTTAGCGGCGCTTAATATTTCTAAGTCAAAATCGATCTGGTCTGGGCTAATAGGCATTATTGGTCGCAACACCTCCATAATTTCTAACATCCCAGCTGCAACAGTTAATTCATCCCTGCTTAGCATAATAGGCTCGACGGGAAGCAGCGCTGTTTCCGGTTTGTCCTCTGGGTTGCAAGCATTTTTGCATGGAAGTGCAGCTTTGAGCACATTATCACCAGCCATGCTAGCTGAGCTAACGAATTTTATGAATTCTCATGTTAGCGCATCCGACCCTCATCCTGCCTACGTTTCTCCTGGTTTTGGTGCTGGCACACTGACATCACTTAGCCAGGCCATGAGTTATTGTGGCTCCTTGTCAGCTAGCGTTGATTCGCCTGTTGAGCCACTGGAGATAAAATACTATGCTAAAGCGTTGGTTCAGCCAGTGGACGTAACAAGAGTTGTCACTTATGTTGAATTAGTAACAAATTCTACTGACAGCGATGTGTCAAACAATGAAGCCTCAAGAAGCATTGTTTTGTTATCACCACAAATGGTTTTGGACTCTGTTCGCGGTAAATAGTCTAATCGTTTGGTTACAAAAAAAAGAAAATGATCCCAGTTGGGGTCATTTTCTTTTTTAAATGTCGATGAATTATTTTTTTATTTTAGCCTTGATTGAAATCTTTTTTGCTTGTTTTGGCTCAATCTTTGGAACGGTAATAACCAAAACTCCATTTTTCATCTCGGCCTCGGCTTTCTCGGCTTTGACGTCGGCTGGCAGAGTGAAACTTCGGGTAAAAGCTCCGGAGTGTGATTCTTTGTAATGATAACCTTCACCCTCCTGCACTTTTTCCTCAGCTTTCTCGCCGGAAATTGTCATAACATTATCCATAATCTCGACATCAACCTTATCCTCATCAATTCCTGGAAGTTCGGCAGAAACCACAATTGCGGTTTTGGTTTCTTTAATGTCGATTTTTGGCATTGCCCCAATGTTTTTCGGAGTAATAACACTGTCTTCAAACAAGCGATCCATTGCGTCGCGCAAAGAGACGGCTTCGCGAAATGGTCGCCATGGTCCAATTTCTGTTGGCATGGTTGCCTCCCTTGCCCCGTTAAATTCTGCCGAAGGCAGACCAGCTTCGCTGGATTTAACAGGGTAAATGTTAATAATTTTTTCTTGATTATTAAAATGCTGATCAATCATTTCATCGATCTCTTTTTCGAACTCAAAAATATCTTCGAAAGCGCTATCAAAAAGATTGCACATCGAAACCACTAGCGGCAGTGATGGCATATACCGCCCGTGCTCTAGCGCAATTATTGATTGTCTAGAAATTCCAAGCTTATCTGCGAGTTCTTCCTGGGAGAGTTCGTGTTTCTTTCGCAGATCTTTTAAGTTGTTGGTAATAATAATTTCTTGTTTGTCATTCATATCTAAAATGTAAAGCAAACTTTACATTTTGTCAACCCCGCACCCTTTATGTTAAGCCTATTCTCTTTTTCAGCATTGCTAAACTTTTCCCATAACGCTTGAGTTGATATTCTCGCTTGATTGCAAGCTCCTTAATCGAATAGGCTTCATAATAAAATAAACTCCACGGTAGATATCTTTTTATGGCTAAGTTTTTACCTGCGTTATGAGACAAAAATCGCCGTTTCAGATCTGGGGTAGAACCAATATAAATCTGTTTGTGCTTTTTGCTAAATAAAATATAAACATAATACATTTTTGTCTCCTAACATAAAGGGTGCGGGGTCAAGAGTTCATTTTTTGTATAAAGAAATTCCGGTCATTCGGCCAAGATTTTTAGTTGAAATTATTTTAGTCGGTTTATGTTTTGGGAACTTAAAGGCTAGGGAAACTATTCTTGTGTTGGTTTTGCAATAAGCAAAAATTTGATCCTCGATTTTATCGAGCACAGAATTTAAGAGATATAAATAAATAACATCTGCTTTTTTGATATCATCATTAGCCTTTTGCAGGTCACGACAATAGACTTTTATTTTTGGATACTTTAATGTTTTTATTTTTGCAATCAAAAAGGGGAGTGGAGAAATTTCATAACCAACGGCCTTGGCGCCAAAATCATGGGCAGCAATTATCAAAGCATCGCCACGGCCGCAGCCAAGATCAAGCAGAGTTTCGCCCTTCTTCAAATCAGCTAATTTTAGTGCGTCGTGAATGGCTTTATCCGACGAATTGACATACGGAACATGAAAAATCGAAGAGTAGAGATGGGAGGAAACCCAAAAAATAAATCCCAGTAGAAAAATTAAAAAAACAATTTGAATTGCTATCATGTTACAAGTATAACAGGCAGCAATGTATATTGACAAATTGGGTCAAATTGATATAATACAGATGCCTTAAGTAGTTAGGATGACCCCCGCACCCTTCGTGGATTCATTTGCTTTTAGCAAATTGAGACGAAGTCTATCCGCGAAAGGTGCGGGGAAGGAAAGTCCGGGCACCATAGAGCGAGACGCTGGTGAAAACCAGCAGGGTGTGAGCTTTGAGAAAAGCGCAACAGAAAATATACCGCCTAAGTCTGAGCAATCAGACCGGTAAGGTTGAAATCGTGGGGTAAGAGCCCACGCGTTCGGCAAGCAATTGTCGTCTGTGGCAAGCCTCGTCCGGTGCAAGTGGAGCGGACCCATTATCATCAATTCCTGCTCGGAAGATGACCTCGGGCCTTCACGCGTAGATAGATGTCATCTAAACAGAACCCGGCTTATTAACTGCTTAAGGCTTTTTTAATTAAAAACAGGACCGCTATAGTTGCAGATCCTGATACTCTAAGTGCGAGCTCGGCTAGCTCGCGCCGCGGCATGCCACAAAAGTGAAGATATCCACCACCTCGCTGTATGACACGATGGAGTAGTCTGGCAGTTGGCCATTGAGCCAGAATTGTCCCGGGTAGTTCAGTTCAGGCGGTGCCAGCAGCGCCATCCAGTACTCACGGTTCATTTCCTCCCAGAAACTGTTTACAGAGTTGGTCAGCTCGCGGAGCGGCTGCGTTATCGCCGATGGCAGTTCAACTATGCCGAGTGTAAGTTGGCGCTGAGCGGGCAGCAGCGCCGCCAATCTCTCGACGATGCCGCAAGTGCTCTGGGCGCCGCTGACAGACAGGTATGTCGCCTCCAGGGTCACGTCACTCTTGCGCTCTGGGATGACAGGGATTACAGCCAGAACAAGCTCACCGAGACCGCGAGCGAATTCGCGGATCTCCTTGTTGACGATGTACAGATTCCGATAACCCATGGGGTTAGCATCAGGGTGAATACAATACGGAAAGCTACTCTCCATGAGACACCACCTTATTCTTGGTAGTTAGAATATACCAATTAATCGTTTTTCCGTCAATTCGCATAATACTGGATTTTTGAAGCTAAATTTGCTAATATCAGAAATGTGCTCCCGGGTCGTCTAGTGGTAGGACAGCTGGTTTTGGTCCAGTCAACTGGAGTTCGAATCTCTACCCGGGAACCAAAAAACTCTGATAATTCGTTATTGGGGTTTTTTGATTGACTTTTTTCCGTCAATTTGCTATACTACTTACGAAAGTTGGAAAAACTCTATTAGTTTTAGGGGCAAGTACTCGAAAGCGAAAGGGAACTGCAACTTGGGTCGATCGTAATGTAATTATCCCGCGAAGCTTTATGCGAAGTGGGAAAAAGGAATTGAATGAGTGATCTTGATGAAACGACAGACGTAGTTGCAGAAGATGCAGCTGAAGAAGTCAAACCTGCAGCACCAGCTGGTGATGCAGAAGGAAACAAGCTTTATGTAGGCAACCTGCCTTTCTCAATTGACAATGCCAAACTAGGAGAAGCTTTCTCCGGTATCGATGGTGTTGAAGTTGTTGAAGCTGTTGTCATTACAGACAAGTTTAACGAAGGTAGATCAAAAGGTTTTGGATTCGTTA
Organism: Candidatus Berkelbacteria bacterium; assembly: GCA_037128645.1. Taxonomy (GTDB): domain Bacteria; phylum Patescibacteriota; class UBA1384; order XYA2-FULL-43-10; family CAINNR01; genus CAINNR01. The sequence continues at coordinate 3,358 of JBAXWD010000002.1, read as the reverse complement.
CAGTTGGCGATGCTGCGCAAGCAGACAAAGCTATTGCTGCAATGAATGGCCAAGATCTTGATGGCCGCAAAATCGTTGTTAATGTTGCCCGACCAAAAGTTGAGCGAAATGACAGAGACAATGACCGACGCGGTGGTTTCAACCGAAGCTACTAAGTATTCCAAAAAAAATCACCCTGAGATCATATCAAAGGGTGATTTTTTTATACTAAATGAATTAAAATAGGGGACACGAGCTAGTGCTACGCTCATGTCCCCCATCGGTCCCAAGGTGCCGGCGGGCGCCTAGCTCGACGGCAGCGAACTGGTCGCTTTGTTCACGGTACTGCTTGTGCGTCCGCCGAGGGTCGTCCACGCGGTAATCGCCGCGATGGCGACCAGTGCGAGCAGTACGGCGTACTCCACAGTTGTCAAGCCCTCTTCGTCTCTCCACAGCATTTTGAACATCGTTAACCCTCCAAATAGTTTTGCGGCCGAAGCGACTTCCGCAATTGCCACCAGACTACCATTTTTCAGCAGTATTTACAATGTTTAAACAAAGAAAAAACCGGCAGTCCATGGACGTCGGTCGGAATGTGGATGTGTCGGACAACGCTGCCCGCATGAGTTCCTGCCCTCCGGCAACGCTAGGATGATCTAGCATTGCCGGAGGGGCCGCAGTTGCTCCGAGGACAGCCTTTTCCCTGGAGGTTAAGGACTCGGAGCCGGTGGTAGTTGATGTCAGCGCGCCGGCTGCGGTGTTTGCGCCTTGATGATGCTTCAGTTATTGCTTTGCGACTGCTTTGGCAGTTAGCTTTGCTGTGAGTGAAGGACTAAAGGCGCGCTTGGTAATATCTTCGTACTCCGAAGTGGCATTGTCAATACTATTTTCTTTTGTTATCATTGGCATAAATAATAAGCCAATATGCAAAAAGTAATTTCAGTAAAAAAGTTAATAAAAAAATATCGTGACTTAACAGCGGTGGACGGTATCTCCTTTGATGTTAATCGTGGAGAGATTTTTGGCCTTTTGGGCGAGAATGGCGCCGGAAAAACCACAACACTGGAAATGATTGAGGGTTTGCGAAGGCCAACAAGCGGAAAAATTGAAGTTTTGGGTTGTGATATTATTGAGCATCGCGATGCAGTAAAAGAAAAAATTGGAGTCCAATTACAATCCTCTGCCTACTATGGTTTCTTAACACTAAAGGAAATTCTTGAACTCTTTGCAAGCTTCTACGCTAAAAATATTCCCGCTGCCGAACTGTTAAAAATGGTTGATTTGGAAAAAAAGGCCAATAGCTACATTGGCAGTCTTTCTGGTGGTCAGCGCCAGCGGTTTTCAATCGTTGCCAGCTTGGTTAATGACCCGGAAGTGGTGTTTCTAGATGAGCCAACTACCGGGCTTGACCCAATTGCCAGGCGTAACCTTTGGGATCTAATTAGCAAAATTAAAAATCAAGGCAAAACTGTCATTCTGACAACGCACTACATGGAAGAAGCTGAAATTCTTTGTGATCGGGTGGCAATAATGGAGTCAGGAAAAATTTTGGTCATGGACGAAACTCACAAGCTAATTGAAGCTGCAAAGTTTCCATTCACAATTAGTTTTATTCGAAAAAATATTAACCAAAAAACTCTTGCTGATTTGGGAAAACTGGCTGTCGTTGAGAATATTTTTGGCAAGGAAAACAAATATGTTTTAAAAATTAAAAATCAAAAAAATATGAATTTGGCCCTAAAACTAGTGCAATCGCTTAAGCCCGAGAGTCTAACTGTTGGTCGGGCGACATTAGAAGATTTATTTATTGAATTAACCGGAAAAAGGGTTGAGGAATAAAATGTGGAAATTGTTTGTTTCTGATTTGAAAATGTTAGTTAGAAATCGCCAATCTCTTTTTTGGGTGCTGTTTTTCCCACTAATGTTTACTTTTATCTTCGGCTTATTCTTCGGTAAAAATAATACTGTTGGTACAATTGCTGTAATTAATAAATCAAATACCCAAATTGCCAGTGGGGTGGTTTCGTCACTTGACCAGTCGAAGATTTTCAAGATTCAGACCGAGGATAATTTGGACACGGCAAAAGACGAAATAAAACGCGGTGTAACTTCGGCCGTAGTATATATTCCTGAAGGTTTTGGTGCCTTGGATCCTTCTTCCAACAAGCAAATTGAAATAGTTTATGACCCGGGTAGCCAAGTATATACTACTATATCCGGTGTAGTCGGTCAGTACTTAACGGCTGTAAATTATCAATTGCAAAATTCTAAACCCATTTTAACTTCCACACTGCAACCGGTAACCGATCGCAAGCTTACTTATTTTGATTTTGTTCTGGCCGGTGTTCTCGGTTTGGCGCTAATGCAGTCATCTGTTATTGGCATTGGCGTTTCAATGGCCCAATATCGTGAAGAAAAAATTCTAAAACGAATAACAACTACTCCGGTTAAAAGCTGGAAATTTATTTTGGCCGAAGTTCTGTCACGATTGGTAATTAATTTGGTTCAAATTGCTATCATCTTAATTGTTGGTAAATACTTATTCGGTGCCCATATTTACGGCAATATTATTATTGTTATTCCAGTGGCGCTAACCGGAGCGTTTCTGTTCCAGCTGGTCGGTTTTGTTGTTGCTTCTTTCTCAAAAACTGCAGATGCAGCTCAGGGTATGGCGACTGCAGTCACGATTCCAATGATGTTTCTGGCCGGTGTATTTTTCCCAATTGACTCATTGCCACACTGGTTATATTTGATTGTTCAGTATTTGCCATTGGCGCCGCTGCTGCGAATTATTCGTGGTGTTATGTTACAAAGTTCGTCGCCATTTCTTGAGCCAAAAAACTCTATCATACTAATTTCCTGGATTGTGGTAGCTTTAATAGTCTCAATCTATAAATTTAAGCTTTCGGACGAGTAAAATATCACGGATTTTGTACACAGATAATCACGGATAAAATCCCAATTAGCCATTAGGCTTATGAGAATTGCATCAGCAGATTTGACAGCAGTAAAACATCTTTCTATAATTAAGCCAGTTAGTTAGCATTAAATAGGGAGGAAGAATGAAAAGCAAGGCTCTCGCAATGGTGCTCTTTTGGGCATCGGTTATCGCTGTAGTTTTGGCATTATTGGATGCGCTTTCGGTTAGTGTTTGGTTATCGGCATCTTCTTGGTTGGTTATCGCTGCCGTTACCGGCATCTGGGCAATTTTCACTGACGAAAAGAAATAAGTTTTTTATTAAGAATTTGGAGGCAAAATGTCTCGAGTAACTTTGGGGATTGTTGGAGTTCTGTTGGCTATCATGGGAGTTTGGGCGTTAATACCAGCATGGAGAATTTCAGGTGCTGTCACACCAGCCTGGCATTCATGGGCAGATAT
>JBAXWD010000019.1:0-9570 GCA_037128645.1 Candidatus Berkelbacteria bacterium | reverse complement strand
GAGTGTTATCGTCTCGCGGGCACTTCCAGACGTTCGTGATGGCATGAAGCCTGTCCACCGCCGAGTTTTATATGCAATGTGGGATACCGGGCTCAAAGCTTCGGCCAAATATCGAAAATGCGCTGCCGTCGTTGGTGAAGTCATGAAGAGCTACCATCCACATGGTGATACTGCTATCTACGATACATTGGTTCGTATGGCTCAAGATTTCTCCATGCGCTATCCATTGGTTGATGGTCAGGGAAACTTTGGCTCCATGGACGGAGACAGCGCTGCTGCTATGCGTTACACCGAGTCTCGCATGACTCATTTGTCTGAAGAAATGCTGGCCGATATCGACAAGGACACAGTTGACTTTACTGAAAACTACGACGGCTCAACCAGGGAGCCAACTGTTCTGCCAACCAGAATTCCGCAGCTCTTGCTCAATGGTTCTGTTGGAATTGCTGTTGGTATGGCGACCAATATTCCGCCCCATAATCTAGTTGAAATTTGTAACGGTGTAATTCATTTAATAGATAATCCAGAGGCTTCGTCCGAAGACCTAACCGAATTTGTATTGGGGCCGGATTTTCCAACTGGCGGCTTAATCTTCGATATCGATGAAATAAAACAGGCATATATCACTGGTAAGGGCAAAGTTGTAATGCGTGCTAAGGCTGAAATTGAGGAAGCCAAACGCGGATTTCGTATTATCGTCACTGAAATTCCTTTTCAGGTTAATAAATCGACTCTAATCCAAAAAATTGCTGAGTTGGTTAAAGACCATAAGATTGATGGCATCTCTGATTTGCGCGATGAATCAGACAGAAATGGCGTCCGAGTTGTTATCGAGCTCAAGGCAAATTCTTATCCGAAAAAAGTTTTGAACCGACTGTTCGAGCTAACTCAGCTGCAAACTGCTTTCCACGTAAACATGCTGGCGCTTACTCCATCGCTTGAACCACGAGTTATGAACCTGCACTCAGTACTAGATTTTTTCATCAAACACCGCCAGGAAGTTATCGAGCGTCGAAGTCGTTACGACCTGAAAAAAGCCCAGGAGCGAGCCCATATTCTTGAGGGTTTAATTAAGGCTCTGGACTCAATCGACAAAATTATTGAAACAATTAAAAAGTCGGCCAATCGTGAAGAAGCGGCGAAAAATTTGGTCGCTGGATTCGGATTATCCGAGCTTCAGGCATCAGCTATCCTTGACATGCGTCTTTCGGCCTTGGCCGCTCTTGAGCGCCAAAAAATTGAAGATGAATACCAGGAAAAATTAAAACTAATCGCTTACTTGGAAGATTTACTGGCTCACCCGGAGAAAATTTTAGTTCTGATCAAAAAGGACCTGGAAGAAATCAAAGAAAAATATGGCGATGCTCGTCGCACACAAATTATCCCGTCTGGGCTTAATAAATTCTCTGCTGAAGATTTAATTCCAGATGAACAGGTTATTATTACCATCACCCGTGGCAATTACGTTAAGCGTCAACCAACTGATACCTACCGAAAACAAATTCGTGGTGGTAAGGGAATAATCGGCATTGAAACCAAGGAAGAAGATTCAGTTATCCACATGGTTTCAGCCTCGACTCATGACGACCTATTCATTTTTACTGATTCCGGGCGTATTTTTGCCAATAAGGTTTATGAGCTGCCGGCAACTTCTCGCCAATCAAAAGGTGTGCCAATTGTTAACATTATCCAGTTATCACAGAACGAAAAAGTCACAGCCATTCTTCCAATTAAAAAGACAGAGGACATCACCGGCAAGTTCTTCGTTATGACCACTGTCCGTGGTATTATCAAACGCACTTTGGTTGAAAAATACCAGCATATACGCAAAACCGGTATTGCGGCAATTAAACTGGCCAGCGGCGATCAACTCAAGTGGGTGCAAATGTCATCCGGTAACGATATTATTGTCGAAGTTTCGAACAAGGGACTGGCAATATGTTACAAAGAAGCAGATTCCAGGCCTATGGGTAGAAGCGCTTCCGGTGTTATTGGCATGAAACTTCGTTCAGGTGACAAAGTTGTTGGTACAGCAATCATTCCAGATGGCGAAAAATACTTTTCTCCAACCGCTGGATTCCCTGATTTGCTTACTGTTCTTGAGAACGGTTTTGGCAAACGAACAATGATCAAAAACTTCCATATTCAAAATCGTGGTGGTATTGGCATTAAAGTTGCCAACTGTACCGAGAGAACCGGCAATTTAGTCGGTATGGAAGTTATAAGTGACGATTTGGGCGATGCGCTATTGGCTTCGAAGAACGGGCAGTTCATTAGAATGGCGGTAAAAGACATTAAACGGCTCGGACGCGATACTCAGGGTGTTACACTAATGAAGATGCATGCAGGCGACAAAGTTTCCTCTCTAACGGTTGTTCGACCGGAAGAAAAAGATGATGAATCTAAACCGGAGAATCTTGAATTACCGATTGGCAACGACCCCGCTCCAGAAATTGAGGAAGTGGCGCCAAAAGAGAAAGTTGAAAAAGCTGTTAAGCCTAAGGCTGTGAAAGAAAAACCTGCCAAAAAAGAAAAGGCCGTCGTTCAAGAAGCCACCGCACCGGAGCTGAAACAGGAAGTGTCTATCAACCCAGTACCGGAAGAAGAAGTTGAGGGAGATGAAGCCGAGGCTCACAATTCACTGCTCGAGAAGCCAGCCGATGTTATGCCAACTATTCGTGCCTACAGCCCAAAAGTTGATTTGGAGATCAAGAAGACTGAGGATAAAAAGTCGGATGAAGCCGATGATAAATCCGGCAGTGATGTGAATTGGTGGGGAAAGCAGTAAATTAGTTTATAAAGTTCGTAAAGTCGAAAGTTCATAAAGTTGATGAAATAAAAGAGAGCCCGCGGCGTAAAGCTGCGAGCTCTTTGTGTCTGAGTCGGTGACCGCGTGTTGCGGTCTAGTAGAGGTTCCAGAGGAGGAACTGGTTGTCGCCGGTCAGGGCGGTGCCAGCTTCGCTGGCAGCTTGGATCTCGAGCGCCCCTTGCTTCATCGCCTTGGAGTGGCCGTCGCAGAAATTGATGTTGGCCATCTCGTTGTGGCGATACTGCACCTGCCGTTGATTTGGAAAGGCGACGTTCGGCTGAGGAACCAGCCGGAAGTTGATGCCATCGCCCATCAGGACCGTTTCCGAAGGCGACGGGATGTTGCCCAACGACTTGGTTGCACTGTCGAAGATGAAGTTGTAGCCGTAGGAGATGTTCTCGCCGTTCCAGGAGCCGTCCCACATCAGGTTGGCTGGCGCTGACGGGCAGTTGAACATCTGGGTGTTCTTGCAGTAAGGCGCGATCATCTGCGCCCAGTTCACGTTGCCGCTGGCGGGGGAGTTATACGCGCGTGGAAGGCACTCGTCATAGTCCTGGGCGTACTGCATGACTGCCAGGCCGATCTGCTTGGTGTTGGACAGACAGCTGGCCTGTCTGGCCTTCTCGCGGGCCTTGGCAAAGACCGGGAAGAGAATCGCCGCCAAGATCGCAATGATGGCGATGACAACCAACAACTCGATGAGCGTGAAACCTCGTCTCATGGTGTACCTCCTCGTGATCTAGTCGAATGGCACGTACGCACCAAAAAAGGACTAGTATCGAGTTCTAGTCCAAAGAGTACAATAAAATTTTACAACTGTCAAGTTTTTACAGCGGTGTATGAGACCCAGGTATCTGCCAATTTGGTTTTTCTGGTTTTGGTGATTCATCGTCAGTCGGGACGCGCAGTCGATCCTGGCTTTCGGCTGGAGGAGCCAGATTTGGTTTTTGATTTATCAAATGGTGGATTCCAACGTTTGAAATATCAGCTGTCCCAAACTTGGATCGTTTCTGGTTGTATCTTTCGATGATATCAGCCGAATCAACAATTTCTCTTCGACTGGTCGTTGGCAGGGGAGCAAGTGCTGGTTCTGTTATGGACCTATCAACCACTTTTGCTTCATCCATGCCAATAATAACTCTGGCCGGGGTCAGAGCTGACTTAATCCGAACGGCATGATGCATATGGGTGCTGTAGCCAGGCTTTGAAATTAGGATTTTATAAAAACCCTTTGGAATCGCCACCAAAAATCTACCTTTGGCATCAGAAACACTGGTGGCCTTAAGTTTTCCATCTGATTCTGATATTAGATTAATGGTTGCCAGCTCAATTCCTTGTCCGTTGTTGATGTCGTAAACTTTACCGAATCCGCGGCCACTAAGTATTAGATATTTTACCAGGTAGTACACAATTAGCGCGCCATAGAGATAAAGTACAATTATATTAATAATGAAATGAGATCTATAATAGGAAATTACAGACATTACAAGGCCGAACAGTATGATTGGTACATTTAGAATTCTCAGTATCTTGGAAATTGACTCCAACAATTTAGATTTCTTTGTATCGGCCAGGGCGTCATTGTTGGTTGCAAGTGGTAATGCCTTGTCAAACAATCTTTCAGTTTCCGCAGGTCGGAAAATATTTTTGGCAAAATAATTCTGGCCATAGGCAAGATCTGCGCTTTGTAACCCTTGATTTTTTACTAGGTCGTATCCAACTTTCTCTATTTCAATGTAGTATTCTTCGCCCGGTGGTGTTTCTAAAGCGAATTTTCCATTTTTATCTGATTTTACTGTGCTGATTAATTTTTTATCTCTGGCTCGAAAAAGCATTACAATCACGCCACCAATTGCTAATCCGGTTGCTCCGTCATATACAACCCCTGGCGCATGCTTTTGATCCTTGCCTTTGGCGAACAACCCGTAGAATCTTGATAGTGCGTTAACAATGATTGCTAAGTTTTCCGGGTTGGCTATTGCTAACAGCAAAGTTGCTAATAATGGTATCAGTACCAATGGATTTATTGGCCAACCTGGTGGTGTTTGTTCACAGAACGATCCAATACAAATTGGACCAACTATTGGCCCCGGTGGAAAGACATGGCACAAAATACCGGTACACGGCAAGCAGCTGTCACCGATGCAAGGTTTGGGGTCACAATTGTCTCCAACACAAGTTTGGCATTTATCTGGATTCTGACAATTACAATCAGGTCCAATGCAGGCACATTTATCGCCAACACATTTGCAGTCATCACCTATGCAAGGCGGAGGACAACCCTTAGGATTGGTGCATGCCGCGCATTTATTTGGATCAGTGCAGGCACAATCAGGCCCAGCACACCAACAGACATCATTATTTGCCAAACATTTGCAATCAGGACCAGTGCATGGGCAACTGTCGCCAACACAAGGTTTCGGGCAGACTTCAGGATCAGTGCAGCTGCAATCTGGCCCGGTACAATAGCAGAAATCTGGCTCAATCTGTGCATTGCAAACACAATCCGGTCCGGTGCATGGACAGTTAGGTCCAATACATATTGGACACATTTTTCCTTGGTGATATTCACAAATACCTAGAAAACAAGTTACTTCAGGGCATGGAGGGCAATCACCTTTGACACAGAAGCAAGTATCGCCTACACACCAGCTGTTGTTGACAATCAGTGACGTTTGCGCCCTAGCCGTTAGTCCGTTTCTGCTAGCCTCAACTGATATGACGTCTTTAAAGCTTCCTTGAGAATCGCCGGCTTTAACCGTGAAGTGATTGTTAGAGCTGGAGACAATTTTTCCTCCAGCCGAGATAAAATAATTCAATGTTGACTGTCCAGTAACATCATTGCCGCCCTTGTCAGTAACCTTGGCAGTAAATTCTTGGTTGTCTCCCGTATGGATAGATGGATTAGTTGGAGTAATTGATACGGTAATCACATTAGCCGGATCACAATTACCGCCCATGCAGTATATACTGCCTACATTAACTTCAGCTGTAGCTTCAGTGCACCAAGGAGCAGTTGCCTTAACCTGATAATTGCCATATCCAATATCCGCTGTGTATTCTGCAGTTCCACCGTTATCAACTATTGTTCCGCCGGTTGTTGACCAGGAGTAGACTTTTCCAGTTAGCACATCGCCATCTTTGTTCTTGGCCACAACAGTAAATGCTTGTTTGCTGGAAACATCACTTCCGACACCATGAAGTGGTAGCAGCCCTACAGTTGTGGGAGTTATGGACAGAGCACAATTGTCAGTGGTAACTATTGGCCCCGCCACGATCCTAAAATTGTTATCCGAAAAATCACTATCAATTGGTGGGGTACATGATCCGACCTGAAGTGGAATTAATTTAATTCTAGCGGTATTGGAGGCTATCGAATTAGAATTCGGCAATGTTAAGTTAAGCTGGTAGTACCCACTTACCGGTAAAGATGAACTGTATGTTCGGTAAGCAGTATATGGTTTAACTCCACCAAAATTATTTGCAGCCATTTGGGCATACTGATTGTTTGGTTCTCCAACCAAATCAGTTAATGATTGTGGATAAAGCACTGCCAGTAGTTTGTTGTAGTTTAATCCACCATCAGTTGATAACCCTACGGCAATTGGCGTACTTGATTCGTAGGTTTTTTCTCCCTTAGAAAAATCGGGCCACTTTACGTTCGGTTCTTGGCCTGCGCCATAGATCCACCTAATCGGCATAGTTGTATTAACTTGATAACTTTCTCCGCCATTGGCTTCCAAGACTTTAGTTGTTAGCGCTCCACTGTCTGCTCCAGTTCCACCACAGGCTAGGATACAAGTATTTTCTCCACAGGCAGCTCTGGCTAAACAATCAGCTACATGGGTAAAGTCAGCCGAGCCTGCAAGTATACAATCGCTAGCTGCAGCTTCTGCTTGCTGGCTACAAGCTCCCTCTCCGCCAGCCGGACAGGTAGGAGGTTTTGGCGGCTCAACAATACAGTCTCCACAACCTCCACCACCACAATCAACACCCGTCTCACCATTATCCTGAGAGCCGTTGTTGTTACACACTAAAGGAGGTGGCGGAGAAGCTGTCACCGTTATCACTGAATCAGCTGTTTTAGTCACTCCATCTACAGTAGATGATGCGGTTACCGTGCAAGTATTACCAACAGGGACAGCAGCAGGTGCAGTAAATGTCACAGTAGCCCCAGCAGCACCAACACTGCCACAAGTAGTAGACCAAGAGAATGTTGCATCTGGCATTACAGCACTTGAATCATCATATGCCACAGCACTAATTGCCTGCGTTCCATTGACCTGAACAGTGGCAGATGCCGGAGTCACAACCAAATGATCCAAAACTGCTGTTTCATAGTTTGCAGTATATGCATCTAGTGTAGGAGTACTAGCTCCATCAGTGTTAGCTAGTGTAGTTTCGACCTGTAGGTATCTCTTCGCAGTATCACCTGCTCCTAGCAAGGTTCCAATATTGATACTAGCAGAAGAAGCGGTAGAACCAGTCCATGAACCCCAAGTAGCATGATCATCTGAGGTTCTAAATCTAAAATTAACGGAAGTACTAGCTGGAATCGTATCTGTTGGTACAAACGTTGTCCAATTTTTAATATTGGCAGTTCCGTCTAGTTGAGTTGCGGCAGAGGTGTGGGTGGCGACGGCACTGCCGGAAACTTTGGTTTCATATAGTGCGGCATTGCAGCTTAGATCGCATGCGTGATTTGGGACCTCCTCAAGATAACCTTCTCTGCCAACAAATCTGATGTATCGAGCAGAAACCGGTGCGAAGTCATAAACTTGCCAAGGCGGTGACGAAACACAAGCAGGAGGTGTTATTGAATTGCCAAAATTCACACCATCTAGCGAAACATAATGGAATGAACTACCCATTATTACATCAAGGTAATCACTAAATTGATTAATTTTGTATACTGCACCTAGGTCCATGGTCCAGACTACATCCTCGGGATGTGGATCTCGGTAGTAACCATAAAATGTTGAGGTATTACCGTCGATTGCGCGCTCAGGATTAGGCAAGTTAGAGGTCAGCCTTGATGGATCTTGTTGATATAAGAGAGGCAAATTCAAGGTTGCTGTTGCATTATTAATTTGGACACGGTCGCCAGTAGTTGTAACGTCAACTTTTGTCCCTGCATCCCACTCCGCTTCGGTTGTCAACGTCTTCGATGAGGTTGCTGCTTCTGTCTTGGTATTAATCTTCTTATTCTCTTTACCATAAAACCCAAAATAGACTGTTACTACAGCCAAAATAGAGACCAGAGATACAACTAGTATTAAAGCCCTCCTGCTCATGAACCACCCTGATATTAATTTGTACACATATATTATATCAAATACAGGGGAAGAAAAGAATAAAAAAACCAGCCCTAACCTTTGTGGGGTTGGGCTGGCAGATCTGCTCGCATCTTGCTACTGCAGCTTCTTGAAGAAGGCAGCGATGTCCTTTGGGGGTGGTCCGGTGTAGAGGACAACCTTCCCTGGACCCAGGTTGCGAGGATAGGGGGGGCGTACCACGAGGGGTGTTCGTCCCTTGGGGTAGCTGAATTGGTCGAGTACTTCTGGCTTTCCGACCCCCAGAATGGTGTAAGCGCAGAGCGATGATTCATCAAGGACGGTTTGCCCAGGGTGGTAGTATCGTCGGGCGTCGCCGTCGATGGCGATTCCGTTCATGTCGTGATTCGCGTTCTGATCGATACGCAGAACACGAACGCCATCGATGACTCGCGGAGTCTGGTAAGCGATGGGCGGTGGCGGGAGGCTCCCGATCTGGATGACAACAGGTCCGTTGATGCTAGACCTGTATGTCCGTATCTTGCCATCCGCTACCGACCTGATCTCAACGTCGCCGTTATCCAGCCAGTGGGTGTTTTGCGGAATGTGATGTCTTTCGACCCACAGCCGCATCCTGCCTTCGGGAGTCTTTGACAGCTGGTAGGACTTTCTGTCGTAGATCTCGGTCACGTGGGCGATGGTGTTTGCTCTCAGTACCCATTTGTCGTTGATGAAGGTGTTCCAACGTTGACCGTCGGTCGACACGCCGTGGCATTGTTTGGTGGCAGTCCGACCACCGCTTGCGGCCTCGTATAACTTCACCCATGATCGTTGCCAGATGTTCATCTCGCTATAGTCTGGTGCTGGTCTGCGGTATGTGTAGTACTCGCCGACCACTGGGGTTTCCTCAGGCTTCATAGGAACTTCATGGCTCCAGGAAAAGTAGTCCGGAACCACTGGAGCCAATGAGGGGCCGACCTGCAGGAAGTTGTGGTTCACTTCTTCCTGGTATTTGACGTAGCCGCAGAACGACAGCGCGACCACGAGAATGGCAGCAACCAAGATGCGGAAACTGAGCCGGTGGTGAATCTCCACATACGCCTGATCGGATGTCACTCTGGTTGCCTGTGGCTTATGCCAGATAACGTGCGGACGTGCGGCAGTAACTCGAGTTGGTGCCATGAAACTTCACCTCTTTCCGCTCCCCGTTAAACGGGCTAGCGGGGAACTTGGTAGAGGTTTGAAAACCTCTTTGTGCAACTGTTTAGTGCTTTGATGCAACCAAACTAGTCATACCATTTATAACACGCCATGACCTTTCGGTCAACGGTATGTTTTAACGCTTTGACCCATCCTTCGCGAAAACTCAGGATGTAACTAATGGTCGCTGCGCTATCTTGTTATAGCACAAAAAATTCACATTGTCAATATTCGCGTTCTGTTTCAATAGCTTGGAAACACCCTGATGATAAAATCAGGGATATGTAT
>JBAXWD010000018.1:0-10080 GCA_037128645.1 Candidatus Berkelbacteria bacterium | reverse complement strand
GTTTATTTTCTTCAATATATTGATTTAGCTTTGTAATTTCACCAGCAATTTCTTGAAGCGCTTGATCAAATTTTAAATCTTCGATAAGCTTTGATATTTTTCCCGTTTCTGATTTAGAATTTGTTTCGGATTTCGATATTCGAATTTCGTATTTATTTATCATGCTTATCGTTCTCTGCAGCAAATTCCCCAAGCCGTTTGATAACTCCGATTGATAGCGTGCTGCAATTTTTTCCTCGGAAATGTCGCCATCTTCACCGAACGGAAACTCACGCAAAAGCGAATAACGTACGGCATCAGCGCCGAACTTTTCAACCAAAATATTTGGGTCCAGTACATTTCCTCTGGTTTTGCTCATTTTTTGTCCACCAACGGTGAAAAAGCCGTGTGCAAAAACTTTTTTCGGCAAAGGCAGATCGAGCGCAATTAGCATTGCTGGCCAAATTATGGCATGAAACCAAAGAATATCCTTGGCCATTAGGTGAATATCGGCTGGCCAGATATTTTCCTGATCAAATACTTTTTGAGCTGACCAATAGTTAATTAGCGCATCAATCCAAACGTAAATTGTTTGATTCTCGTCACCAGGGAACGGAATCCCCCATTCAACTTTCTCCCGAGAAATCGAAACATCTTCCAAACCATTTTTTATTTTTCCAAGGACTTCGTTTTTTCGTGATTCTGGCAGAATTTCATAGTCGCCGGCCTCAATTGCCTTGGATAATTTATCGCCAAATTTTGACAATAGAAAGAAGTAGTTTTCTTCGGAGTGCTCTTCTGGCTTGGTTCCGTGATCGGGGCAACAACCGTCAACTAATTCATCTGGCAGCAAGAATTTCTCACAAGCTGTGCAATATAGCCCAGAGTACTTTTTCTTCTCGACAAAACCTTTGTCTTTAAGTTCCAATATCAAATCCTGAACAATTTTTTCATGGATTGGATTGGTTGTCCTGAAAAACTCGGAATAACTAATATTTAAGTTCTCCCAAGCCTCTTGAAACCTGGGTACCAAACTGTCAGCAAAGGCTTTCGGTTCCAAGCCAGCTTTTTTGGCCGCCTCAGCAATTTTAGCCCCATGTTCGTCGACACCAGTGAGAAAGAAAACGTCTTCGCCTTTTGATTGATAATAACGCGCCAAAACGTCAGCGGCGATGGTGGTGTAGGCGTGCCCGACATGCGGCACGTCATTAATGTAATAGATTGGTGTTGTAATGTAGAATTTTTTATTCATTTGTTTTGATTTTATCAGATCGTGCTCACTTTCTCAATGATTGATTTAATCGGATTAAACTGATATAAAAAATATATTCCGCAGACGAAAGGCAACAGTCATGACTCGCAGAGAAATCATCACTAAGGCTCTGGCCGTAGCATACTCACACATCGGCAATGGTGATCGCTATCCAGCCACACAAGTGCGGATCATTGTCGGGTTCACGCCTCATGACAAACGGGCTCAAGACGATACCGTGCTCGATGTCCCGAATGGTGATCTGGAACCGCTTGTCGACAGAATCGAGCAGTCACATGCCGCTGACGTCATCTCCGGCATCGGTCTGAGATCGTATCGAGCAGATACCAGAGGCGGGGCAGAACACATAGTCTGGCTCAATGAGCCGATTTAGCCGCACAATGTGGCTACAAACCACAACGTCCCGATGTTCGTCGGGGCGCTTTTTTTTAGTTCAATTTTACTCGTACCTTAGTGCATCCAGTGGATCAAGTCTGGCAGCACGGCGAGATGGGTAGAGACCAGTTAGAATACCGACGATAATTGAGAAGGCAAAAATTATCACAACAAATAATACTGGCGGCTGGAAAATTGCCACTTTGTCACCACCAGCCCGTGCGGCTAGCGCTGAAAGGAAAACATTGGTAGCGGCGCCCAAAATCATCGCTAAAATGATTCCAACCAACCCGCCAGCAATTGAAATGATCGTCGATTCAGCCAAGAAGATGGCGTAGATTGAGCGATCTGTTGCTCCGAGCGCCTTCATTATCCCGATATCTTTCGTCCGTTCAAGCAATGAAATTGTTAAAGTGTTAAACATCCCAATGGAAGCCACAATTAGAGCAATAGCGCCAAAGATTAAGAGAACAATTTGGGCAATATTGAAGATTTTATTCATTTGGTCTATTTTTTCACCAATTGAGGCAGTTTTGAAACCAAGTTTGATCAGTTGTTCCTTAACACTCTGCATATTTTTCGACGCATCAACCCGAACCTTAACGCTGTTAAAATTAATGCCGTCTGGCACAGCCAAACCATCGGTCGGCATGTAAGCAAAAGATGCCGAGGTGTCGTTAATAACACCGACAACCATAAATTCTTTTGTGATTTCTGTTGGTTTTTGCTTGTCAGCCGGGTTAGGCATGTAAAAATTGGCTGTGATTTTTTTGTTTATTATGTCAGCTGCTTTAATATTTAACGCATTAACAGTCACCTGAGTCACAACTATATCCGCATCAGTGTCGTTCTTGTATTTATCACCTGCAACCATTTTTGGATCATCCAAATCAAGATACTCGGCTGAAGCATTGTTAAACAAGGCGTCGGTTTTTTTACCGTCGAGTACAACTTGACCCGACATCGATAGAAGTGAATTAACAGAAGCAACATTATTTATTTTCTTAAAACTCTCTACTGCGTTTTTATCTAAGGCCAAAATTTCTGAGTTACCAGTTGTCACGTCAAAAGTCGTCAATGCTTTAATCGATTGAATATCGCCTATTGTAATTTGTTGCAGACCATAACCAATCGAAACTAAAAAAACAATCGATGAAATACCGATTGCCACGCCAAGAATAGTCAACAACGTTCGCATCCGGTTGTTGGTGAAAGTCGAGAAGGCTATTCGTAAAATATCAATTGGTTTCATATCTTCACTTCTCCTGGCTCGTCATCAGATGTATGTTCAACTGACTTCTTTTTTTCTTCTTTGATAATCGCGCCATCTTTCATATAAAAAATTCTGTGTGCATATTTTAACTGCTCTGGATTGTGAGTGACTAAAATAACCGTTCTTTTAGAAACTGAGTTGAGCCTGGCGATTAAATCCATGACTTCCACCGAAGCCTTTGAGTCAAGCGACCCGGTTGGTTCGTCAACAATTAGAATCCATGGGTTATTAACCAAGGCTCTGGCAATAGCCACCCGTTGTTGCTGGCCACCAGAAATTTCCGTTGGCAGTCGCTTGGAGATTTTTCCCAAGTCAAACATTTGTAGTAAATGTTGCGCCCGCGCCATCCGCCGTTTGTATGGGACGCCAGAGAATGACTGCGGTAAGGCAATATTATTTAATACATTAAAAGATTTTAGAACATTAAACTGCTGAAAAATCATACCGATTTTCTTGCTTCGATAAATTGCTAACTGCGTTTTGTCCATTTTAGAAAGATCTTCCCCCCTGACAACAACTCGGCCGGAATCTGGCTTCTCCAGCCCGGCAATGCAGTTTAGTAATGTCGACTTGCCACAACCAGAAGGACCAAAGAAAATGATGTATTCCCCTGAGTGAATTTCCAAATCAATTCCATTCAAAACCTGAACTCTAGCGTCATCTTTGCCAAAGCCCTTTGTTAATTTTTCAATTTTAATTAACGGTGTTGTACTCATTGTAGGAATCCTAAATTAGACAACCAAGAAAATCTATTTTGGAGAATTTGAACAATGTATTCAAGCAGTGTTTTTTGTTGATTTAAAGTAATTACAGAATAGTCGTCGGAAACTGCCAAATTATTAGAAGAGTCCTTTGAAATTAGTTTCATATGATAAGTGGCAGAAGTTGATAGGTTAGCGATAATTACAATATGCGATGTGGTCAAGTTTTTATCCTCAACTGTTGATAGTGGATAGTCATCTGCGGCGGCGACGCCGAGGGCATATTTAACTTGGCCTGTCGCTGGTTCATCTGTGCTCCAAGAAACTATGACTTGGGCTTTTGAATTGCCATCTTGATCAGTAACGATTGACACTTCTGACTTCATATCTTTAATTTTTGGAGGCGTTGTATCAATAATGGTTTGAAAGCTTTGGCTGCCAGAAGTCACCGAATTACCGAAGTTATCGCGAACTCTAATAGTATATGTGTATTTGGTAGCCGGCTTAAGTGCAAACAGTGAGACCTCATGATCGGTAGTTATTGTTCCACTGCCCTGCGATAGGTTACTATTTTCACTGCCAAAATCAATATTTGCATCAGTTGGTACATTGGTTTTGAATGCTACTTTAGCACCAGTTGAGCTAATTTCTGAAACATTGACAGCGGAAATTTCTGGCAAAGAAATTGTGGCAAATTTATAATCATCAGAGGCGACATAGCGTTGATCACTCCCCTGACCTAAAACCCTAAAGTGATATCCAGTCCCCTGAGTCAAATTCGGTAGACGAACTACATGTTGGGTTGTGGCACCTGACGACTGGTCCTCAACTCGATCGCTATAACTATCGCCTATTCCGAATTCCACAATTGAAGTCGCAACAGTCGTAGTTTCCCAAGAAATAATTGCCGAGGTCATTGTCAAATCAGAAACCGCAACACTCTTCATTGTCGGGCTAGAAAGCCCAGACTGTGCGGTGACAAAATACTTTAGTTCACCCAAAACAGTATTGCCGTAGGTATCAATCGACTTAGCCTGATAATAATATTTAGTATTCGGATTCAAGTGCGCAATAGAGATGTAGTGAGTTTTATTTAATGTTGTGTCTTCCGTAGTAGACATGTCGAGGCTAGCGCTATCTGTGCCATAAAGGACTTGGCTAGTCGAGTACTTGTCTGTCGTCCAAATGATGGTCACTTCTTCTGGGTCAGCTCCAGGTTTCTGGGCCGTTGCGCCAGTAATGCTGACACCGGCAGCCGCTTCCGCCGGCAAAGTGGTGGTGAATGATTGGTTGGCGGACACTACACGGTTTCCAGCAGCATCGCGACACTTAACCCGGAATTGATATGTAGTGGTTGGGTTCAAGCCAACCAAGTGGACGGTGTGATTAACAACTAAATCGTCAGTTCCTTGAATTGATCCGTAATTCGTTGTTGTCCCATATTCGACGTAGGAGTCCGATGGTTTGTCGGTTGTCCAGCTGATAGTTGCTGTTTTGTCAGCGGCTTCTGGGGTCGGGCCGGTACCGGTAATTGTTGGCGGGACAGTATCAGCGCCAGCAGGTTTTAGTGACTTGGTGTCACTGTAAGCAGAATAGTTTGTGTGCGTGTCTAGCGATCGCATTCTATATACATAAGTTACAGCATTTGATAATCCCATATCGGAGTAAGCATTGGTTGAAATATTTGTGAACGTCGCTAGTTGACTCCAGTTAGAACCGCCATCTATTGAGCGTTCAATAACATATTGTGAAAAGTCACCAGGATTATTTATTGGATTCCAAACAACTACCGAAGAGAATGTGCCAGCAGACTGATCCGAGGTGTCAAAAACCGTAAAGTGTTGTGGTACATCGGGCGACGTTGTATCTAGCAAAATATTGTAACTAGCATCAGTATAGTTGCCAAAAGCATCATAAAAACGGACATAAACGGTTTTATTTCCATCACCGGCCGAAAGCGAATAGTTTGATTTGGATAGTGCATATGCTTCCTGCGAATTGACAAAAGAATTGTCGTTTCTAATTTCCATATACTTTGCCCCGTCATCGGATGCCAAAAGCGACAAAGTCACTGTTGCTGAGTTTGTCCAACTAGCTCCATTGTTGACATTAATACCAACACCGCCAGTCACTGCTGCCGGTACTGGATTTTTTGTATCTAGCGAAAATGCTGACGAATCAAGCGAAGCTGTATTGTGCGCTTGCTCGTTGTCATTAGCATTCACTCGAATTTTAACCGTCCCATTATAGTAGGAATTGGCCAAATCGGTACCGGCAGTCCAAACTGCTGTTTTACTAGTCCAGGAGCCATCTGAGTTCACGGTCTGTAAGCCCGAATTTGTAATTGTTGAGCAATTACTCCAGTTAGAGCCAGAATCAATTGAGTATTGGAATGTAGCGGCTACTTGGTTTTGATTATAAGGATTGCTCGATGTGTCTGGATCCTTCAACTGATAAGCAATATTAACTGTTTTAGTACCATCAGTCGCTTGAGAAGCAGTCAGTGATTGAATTTGCGGTGCCTGATTAATAACATACTGCTCTGTGATATCTGACAGAACCGGACTTGCAAGACCATCTGATGTTGTCAGCGTAATATAAACCTCAGAAAATTGATTTTCTGGTACCCCTGTGACTCCGCCGACATTGATAGTTTTTAGATTAACTGGTGTATCGGCGGCATTTTTGCTGTCAGACCAGGTAGCAGCAGCCAGGCCAACCTGAGTCGCAGCAGAACGAATTTTGACCGTCATCGCAGTATTGGTAGGAAGTGTATCATTCCAGGAAAGAAGTGTCGGCGTTACCGCCGAAGTGGCATCATAAACCAAGCTCATAGTAGCCGTGTTCGAGGTAAAATACTTATAGCTTATGGCGATCCCAGTTATAGAGGGTGTCACCGCGGGGTCAGTCGTCGTTAGATTGGCCTTCCATCTTAAATCAGATGTGGCTGTGTTAAAAGCATACTCAGCCCCACTAGTGACAGTATTCCAGTGCGAGCCACCATCATTCGATAAAAAATAAGTAATTGCCGTACCTGTTGGAGTTGAAACAGTTGCTGTAAGTGTCGCTTTGAAAATAGTTTGAGTCGTCGAGTTGAGTTTTGTGGATAAACCATTTTTGTCAGATATATAACCTACTAGAAAGAAAGTGAAATAGCCTGTTGCTGATCCAAGGTAGATATTCGTGGAGCTAGTGGCGACTAAAGTGTTAAGTGAATTAGCCCCGCTTATTGCCGAAATTGAGGCAGTCAGATAAGTCCAAACATCACTTGATGGGGTCGTAAGCGCGGTCACCACCCCAAACTTACCGGCTGAGCTTCCAAGAAAAACTTTGCCACCTGCAAAAACCATTGTTTGGATCGTGTCAGTGCTGAAGTTAGCAGTGATCTTTGAGTTAAGATAAGTCCAAGTTCCGGCTGATGGAGTTGCTCCGCCATTGAAGGCACCAAACCTTGCGGAAGCACCGCCAAGATAAACAATTCCATTGGTTGAATCGAAAGTCAAACATGAAAAGTGGGTACTTCCCCAATCACCAGAAATCTTTGAAGCTAGAGAAGTGTAAGTTCCGGTCGATGGAGTTGCGCCACCAACAAAGGCACCAAAGTGACCATACCTGCCACCTAAATATAAAATACCATGCGCTAAGTCATACGTTAGAGCTGTTACGCCATCAGCAGTCCAATCGGTTAATTTTGCACCAAGCGAAGTAAAAGTTCCGGTCGATGGAGTTGCGCCACCAACAAACGATCCAAAAGTACCGGTTTGGCCACTTATATAGACAATGCCATTGGTAGCATCGAAACTCATCGCCTGTACTTGGTTACCGCCCCAAGTACCGGAAATTTTTGAGGTTAGCGATGTATACGTCCCAGCGGACGGCGTGGCCCCACCAGCAAAAGCGGCAAACTTACCATTAGCGCTTCCTAAATATACGACTCCGTTCACAGAATCAAAAGTCATTGCTTGAATTTGATTTGTTGACCAGTCGGAAGAAATTTTTGAGGTTAGGCTGGTTATACTACCGTCGGAGAGTTTGTATGACATTAATTGACCGTTGAGGCCACCAAGATAAATAAAACCATTAGTTGAATCGTAAGCTGATGCGCTAATTGTATAACCAACAAGAGGACTGACTAAGCTAGAATATGTTAAATTAGTCCAAGTACCGTTTGCAGGCGTAGCTCCACCTGCATAGTTGCCGACTTTTCCGCCAGTGGTGGATAGATAGATCTTGTTTAGTGTAGTATCAAATATCATATGAGTCATATCGTTAGCGCCAAAGTCAGTTGATATTTTAGCGGTTAAGTCAACAACGCTCACCGCTGATGGGTTAGATCCCCCGGTAAATGATCCAAACTTGCCGCTTGCACTGCCGATATAGATAGTTCCGTTTGCCGAGTCAAAAGCTAGACTTCTGCCAATAGCATAAGCATATGCGGCCTGATATTTTGCATCTAAACTAGTAAATGTCCCGTTAGCCGGATCGCTACTACCAGTAAAACAACCAAAGCGGCCGGTCTCGCCAGTTGCATAAACCTTACCATTAGTGGAATCAAAGGCCATTCCAGCAACATAGTTAATACCCCAATTCATCTTGGCGGATGCGTTGGCCCATGTTCCATTGGCCGGATCAGAACCTCCAATATATGCACCAAACTTACTATTAGCACCGCCGATGTAAACAATTCTGTTTGTAGTATCAAAAACAATCGAGGTAATATTGTTAGTACTAAAGTCACTAGTAATCTTAGAGTTTAAATAGGTAAAAGTGCCATTTGCAGGTGTCGCTCCGCCAGCAAAAGCGCCAAATTTACCAGCTGAACTTCCAATATAGACTTTTCCATTTATGGAATCGAAGCCAAGTGCTGTGATCGCGGCCGTTGACCAGTCGGAGCTGATCTTTGATGTCAAATTATAACTAACATCAGTCGCTGGATTGTAGGCCCCAAATGATCCGGAGGCGCCACCAATGTAAATAATATGATTGGTTGAGTCGTAAGTCATATTTTGCACAGCTTCAGATACACCAATAGCTGCTTTCCACTTTGACTCTAAACTACTAACTGTACCACTGCTGGGGTCTCCAGCTAAAGTTAAAGCGTGGGCTGTAGTATCCCAGTTTGCATCAGTCGCAGCATCCTTGTAAGTTGTGCCAGTAAAGCCTTCATTGAATGAAGTGGTTGAAGTTGCCAGTTGGGCCTGATTGCTTGCAGTATCAATGTTTGAGTTCGTACCAGCGTTGAAATCAGCGGTTGATGTCCAAACTTTGTTATAATTTTGTGCTTTCAAGCCGTTTTTTGGAGATAACATCAACATCATTCCAACGATCAATAAAACGGTAACAACCGGCACACCAATTTGCTGAATTCTTTTACGCTTACCATGAATAAATTTCCCAGCCTTATTGGACACTGAAAACACTGCCGAGGTTCCTCGACTCAAAAAGTTTCTGGTTCGTTCAATCAGTTTCCTCTCCATTCCCCTCGCAGAGTTATTCGCTTTTTACTACAAATTCATTATACCAGAGTCAACTGCAAAACAGTAAAATGAATATTCCTATTTTACTTTTGCCACAATAACAAATTCCCCTTTGATTGTGTGGCTTTTTAGATCACTAATAATACCAACAATATTCCCACCCCAATACTCCTCAAACTTCTTAGTCATTTCTCTCGCTAAGAAAACTTCGGTGTCGGCGCCCAAATATTTCTCGACATCACTCAGAGTTTTTTCCAGTCTGATTGCAGATTCATATATAACAATTGAACAATCAAGCAATTTTAACCATTTAAATTTTGTCTCTCTGCCCTTTTTCTTCGGCAAAAATCCCACAAAGTAAAACTCTTTTTCCACCATCCCTGAAACTGAGATTGCCGCCGTCACCGCACTCGGTCCCGGTATTGGTATTATACTTGTTCCTTGTAACTTGCAACTTGCAACTAACTTTTGTCCAGGATCAGAAATTCCTGGTGTTCCATTATCAGAAACATAAGCAACTGACTTCCCATCTTCAAGTTCACGGATGATAAAAGCAATTTTTTCGTCAGATGAGTGTTGATGAATTGAAACCATCTCTTTTTTGATAGAAAGCTGATGCAAAAGTCCACCTGCCACACGCGTGTCCTCACAAGCAACAAAATCAACGGTTGTGAGTATTTCAACCGCCCTTTTTGTAATATCGCCCATATTTCCAATGGGCGTCGCAACAATGTAGAGTATTCCTTTTTCCATGGCCCTTAGTATATCATTTTCCCCATATTTATGCTAGATTCTTAGCGACACGATCAAGGAGGCAGACAATGATAATCGCTGTCGATATGACAGGCGCAGACAAAGGCCCTAGTGAAGTCTACGAAGGGATCCGACTGGCCTTACGCCGCAACGTCACGCTCCGAGTTGTCCCGACTGGGCCGAAGGAATTCGTTGATTTACTCAAGGCTGAATTCGGCGACCGTGTCGTAGCGGGCTATCACGACGAGG
>JBAXWD010000017.1:0-10218 GCA_037128645.1 Candidatus Berkelbacteria bacterium | reverse complement strand
CTCGTAGTGAATAATTTGGAACCGTTCTTGTATATATCAATCGATCAGGATTGTTCTGATTTGAGAGGCGCTTCGGCTGAAGATTTTGTAGGTTTTGTTAAAAATCAAGAGATTGATTTGGCGGTTAATGCTCTGATAAATGGTGGTAAAACAAGAATTGAAGAGAATGCAAAATCTTCAATTTCGGCATTGAGTCAATTTGATAACATTGATACACAACAAAAATATTTGGAAGATATTACTCAAATAATGGCTTCTATATCCGTTGATCACGAGTCGCATTTTATTTTTGCAAATGAAATGAAAGATATTGATCTCGAACCTTGGAATAACCTAGATGTGGATAATGAAAATAAAATAAATTTATACAAAAACATATGGAGTTGGCTAGATAAAATTGCATCAAAGGATTGGTTTGGTAATTTGACTTTATCTTACAAAAATAAATTTCCATTTAAACATGTAGAGGATTTTGAAAAAGTAGGAACTACTAGCACCGGGCCATTCTCCACAGAAGTTTTGGGCGGATGGTTTTTAGATTATTACAGCCAAAATCAATTAGATTGTATTAATAAGATTTTTGCGATTGCATCTTCTTTAGATAAGGATATATTAATATCAAAAATTGAAACAATATCTGATGGTCTTGTTCAAAATTTAATAGCCAATGTTAACTCACCAGAATCGTTGAATGTGCTTGCAGTTATTAACGATTATACTATATCTGGCTCTGAAAAATTAAAGCTTAAATTGGAAGAACAAGCTCTCGCAAGGAATCCCGATATATCAACATGGGCACTTAATACAGCAGACACTATCGAAGAAAATGTTTGGACTCGAGAATTTATCGAGCAAGCCATAATTAATTCTATTCCAAAAAGTCCATCTGAAACTGATTTGTCAGATCTTATTAAATTCGCGTCTGATAAGATTATCAAACTGAATGAATCTTTTTGGGATAAAATATTTCAACACAAAGATATTTTTTTGATTTTATTACCGACAATCGTAAACGAGGATTATTACAGTATTGCCCCGCCAACGCGAATAGCGGGTATATTATTCGGTGATTTACTCCAGAAAATATTTTCCAGCCATGATTTGGACGAAAAAATTAGCCTTCTTGCAATGCTCGAAAAAGGACACTGGATTTGGGGTAATCTTCCAAATATTAATAGAAACTTACTCCCAAAGAAACAAGAGTTAAAAGATTCTGTCGATAAAATCAAAGAAAGCTGGCAATAAATTGGATTTTGATTATGAAATTAACCGATCAAGATGTTGCGGAATATCAAAAACTAGTCAAAAATAGACATGGAATTGATATTTCAAAGGAAGATGCATTAGAGGACGCCCTTAGTCTTGTTAATTTTGTTCGTCTAGTTCATAAATTACCAAACCAAGATGCCAAAAATGAAATTTTGGGATAAGGTTGGAAGAATTACAAGAAAAATTTCTCGATCAATCGATGAATTATTTGAAATTCTGGCCCCATATCCATATAAAGGAATCGGTAGAAAGTCTGATCTAGCTCATTTTAACCCAAGGCATACAAAATATGTCAGTCATTTCCATCGCCCGCAACCAACACGGCATAAAAGACGAAAAACTAGTTATTGGACTGCCTATAGTAAATTGCCCACACGAAATCATGAAAGTATACATAAAATCTAATATGAACCAAGAAATTAACGAGAAACGAAAAGAAATTAAAGAGGAGTTTGAAGAATTGCTAGCCGAACATGGTAGCCCTTTTACTTTCGATCATATTCTAGACATCATTAATTACGAAAATGATACTGACGATATGATGAAAATAGTCAGAATTTTTGATCGCGGCAACCCAATGGAACTGGAAAATGTTTTGGAGTTGGCAACTGATGCCTGGAACTATTTCCCACACAAAATATTAAAGGGTAAATCTCCGGCAGAAATGGTGTAGAAATATAATGAAATATATAGATTATAAAGAAAAAGTTGATAATATTCTTGAAAACGTCCACGAGTTTCATGAAAGATTTTACGATGGAATGATATTTTCTGGCCCTAGTTTATATTTTCACAAGGTTGCCCTAAAAGATGTTAATTTGAAGGACTTTGATCGAACACTGGAGAGCACTTATGCTGTTCTAACATCTTGGGGGATGCATCGAATGGGTTCAAGGGGTTCAAAAATGAACGATTTTGATAAATTTAAAACTAGTATAATTTTACTCAGAAAAGATATTGATCAGGCTAAAAAAATGAGATTAGAAAATATAGAATCAATTGATTTTTCTGTTATAGAAAGAATTTTCAAAAATATAAATATTATGAAAAGCGAGACAATTTTGGTTGGCAATTCAAAGGTTATGGCGCATTTGCTACCACATCTAATCCCCCCGGTAGACCGCAACTATACTTTAAAATATATTAAAGGGAGCACAAGTATTAAAAATGGCAAAGACGAGGAATGGCAATTATTAAAAGAAATGTTAATTAATTTTTTTAATCCTATTGCTGCTGACGCTGACTTTCTGAAGCTTGCTAGTTCTTGGATAAAGAAAAATGAAATATATAGTTGGGATACTTCGATTCCAAAGGTTATTGATAACTTAATAATTGGGTCTTTTGAAAAAAAATAAAATAATGACTTATGCAAATATCTAAATCTGATTACTTAATGTTCCTGAAGCATCCTGCCTGGCTGTGGCTGAAGAAACACAGTCCGGAAAAATTGCCTCCTGTGGACGATGACTTGCAGGCGATTTTTGATGCTGGCTTTCTTTTTGAGTCATACGCCGAGCAACTTTTTCCCGATGCGACAAAATTAGAATATGATCGGTCTGACAGAAATGCCTACAAACAGCTGACAGCAAATACTAAGCAAGTAATTGAATCCGGAGCAACAACGATTATACAAGGGCGATTTGAGGCCGGTGATATCACTTGCATTTCCGATGTTCTGGTTAAAACCGGCGATAAAGCTTTTGATTTGTATGAAATAAAATCCACGACCGAGGTCAAGAATGAACATATTCCGGACTTGTCTTTTCAGATGGCCGTTATTGAAAATAACGGATACATTGTGAATAAAATTTATGTCATTCATGTAAACAACAAATATGTTCGAAATGGAAAGGTCAAAGCCAGTGATATTACCACAGTCACTGAGGTGACGGACAAAGTCAAAGAACTGCGAGACGAAACCGAGCAGAATATTAAGGAAGCGCTCAAAGTTATAGATCTCAAAAAGTGTCCAGATATTTCGCCTTCTCTGACTAGACTTGGGGCTTTTGGTGAGTGGTTGGGAATTTATAAAACACTGGCGAATGTCAAAGAGTATAGTATTTATAACCTTTGTTCTCCTGGGGCGAGCAAAATCGGTAAACTTGAAGCGCTTGGCATTAAAAATATCGCCGACATTCCAGATGGTTTCAAACTTGACGCAAAACAACTAAGACAATTTCAGACGACAAAAAACGATACAATTTTTGTTGAAAAAAATCAGATTAAGAAATTCCTCTCGCAACTAAAATTCCCGCTATACTTTCTCGATTACGAAACTCTTTCAAGTGTAATTCCATATTTTGACGGACTCGGGCCATATAAACAACTGCCGTTTCAATATTCGCTCCATGTTCTAGATAAACCAAACGGCGAGGTAAAACATTTCGAATATTTACACACTTCAAACTCAAATCCGCTAAAGCCATTAACCGAAACCTTAAAATCACAAATTGGTGACGAAGGAACGGTTTTGGTTTGGTGTGAAGGGTTTGAAAAAAGTTGCAATGTACTGATGGGAACTATAGCATCGGAGTATGAGAAATTTTACAAAAAGCTAAATGCTCGAATTGTTGATTTAATGATTCCGTTTTCGACTGGCTTATATGTCCACAAGGATTTCTTTGGCAGTGCATCAATCAAAAAAGTATTGCCGGTTGTGATCCCCGATCTTTCATATAAAGAGTTGGATATTAACGCCGGTGGAGCCGCTCAAAGATTATGGATGGAAGCGGTATTGGACGGCAAGCGAGCAAAAGAAAAAGACAAAATACTTTCCGATCTTTCCAAATACTGCGAACTTGATACACTGGCAATGGTTAGAATTTATCAGCACTTAATTGAAATCAGCGGGGAGAGTAACGGAGTTAAAGTTGAAGTATAAAGTTTGCGATAAGTGTGGTGAAGTCGTTGCAAGGACGGGAGTCATTTCTTCGTCTCTAATTTCTGATGAAAAAATTTGCTTTGCCAGATGCAATAACAAAAACTGTCAACAATATTATTCAAAAATCAAATACGAACGACTAAAAGAAGAAGAGTTCTAAAAAAGAAAGACCCGACTCTGTGAGAGAGCCGGGCTACTGCTGTGAGAATGGCGAAGCTGTGAAGCTACGACGGGATATGCGCGGGGGTATGATGTAGATGAAACCGCGCAAGATGGCAGGGGATTGTGTGCATACGTATTTGCCAGTTTGATTGACATCTGCTGGCGGCCAGCGCACACAAGCACCCGACATGCCCGGACCGTGATCGGAACCGTCATCGCAACCCCATGGTCGCTGGATTCCGCGGAGCGGTGAAGAGCTGGGCCCTTACGGACCCGATTTTCCCTGTTCGGGAGCCCTTGAAGTGGGCCATTAGTGGCGACTTCCCAATTTTGGTTTTGGCCGAGTGATCCATACTGAGAATCACATCTGGGTCGCGCTACCTCAGGGTCGATTATCATCGCCGCTTTCTTGGCTCTTCAAGACAGCCTTTGCTTGCAAGACTGTCCACGCATGCAATTAATATTTATCATACCTATGTTTTATTGTCAACCGTTTTCGCTCTTTATTTTTCGCTCTTTATTTTGTATTAGAAAATGAAGAGGAGCTGATCGGTGAGTTGATCAGCTCCTGGTTCGGCTTGGGCTAGAGGATATCCCGTCGCAGGTTTCGGGACTTTTGGTGAGCCCCACATATTCGCCACGGTGCGACTTCGTTCGGGTTGTACGCCACTCCTGCTTTCGTAACCCCTAGCTAAACCGACTATATATATATATATCGATCTTAAATGTCAAGCATTTTTGAATCAAAAAACCCATACCGCCATTGTATAGCGCATTACTTGGACTTTTGTACTCAAATCTGCTATTGTCAAAGACAATATGAAGCTAAAATATATTGCTGATCAAAAATACGATGCCTTAATGATTTATCAAATTCTTTCCTCAAAGAATGGAATTGTCGATTTAAAATACCAAGCAGAAAATATGAACTTGGATATCGATTTAGTTAAAAAAATATCTGAAGCGGAGAATTATGAAAACGTTCAGGGTGAAATAGAAAAAATTGTAAATGAAAGATATCTGAACTCTGAAAAATATTTAGAATTGTCGATTGAAATGTATCAAAAATCTTGGAACGACATTGGTGATGATTTTTTCAACAGATTAGCAGAAATAACAAGCTTTCCAATTCAGCACAAAACATTTGAATGTGTTTTGAGCGACTTTCACATTGGAATAAGTAACTGGGGCGGAAACAAGATAGTACGAAGTTGGAAGGAAAATCCTTTTACCCAACGAAGAATTACCGCTCATGAAATTATCATTTCCCATTTTTTCTCATACATTTATAAAAAATATCCAGAAGTTAAAGATAAAAACAAAATCTGGGAGCTGGCAGAAATCTTCGCCTTTATTATCACTGGAACCGACAAGGTAATGATAAAATTCTGGCCTTGGGATAATTCCGGATCATATACTGACCACAATTATCCCGAACTAGTAAAAAAGCAAGAATCACTAACAAAAGTTTATATTGAAGATGGATTTCAAGAGTTTGTAAAAATTGGACTCAAATAACTCATTCCCTTAACTAAAGATTTAAAAATGACCAGCTAGCGACAGCTGGTCATTTTGGTTCTTGTGGATGACCTAGGAGTAGGTCTCCTCTATCATCCATTTGAGCGTGGTAAGCACATGCGGGCAGACTTGGTCATCTACCTGCCAGATACCACCGTGCCTGACCTCGGCGTTGTGGGCGCATCCGCCGCCGCAGATTCCCAGTCCTGCGCATTCGCGGCACGCCGGGAAGTTGATCGGGGAACGGATTGCCCACTCACGGAAAGTCAAGTCAGTGTGGGGATCGAGCGGGTTTGCATCGTTCACATTACCGCGGAAGAACTTCCTGTCGGATACATGGGCGTGGCAGATTCCGATCTCGCCATCCGGTGCTATCACCACTTGCTCACCGTATCCGGCGCAGTCCTTGAGATACCATTCCGACTGCGCGAAAGCCTTGACCTTTCGCATCATCCGATCCTCATAGATGCCCTCTTCGCGCAGGACCATGAATGCTCGGCTGATGGCTTTCGCTACTGCTTCAGCGTAGTGTCGGTCCATCTTTATCTTGCAGGTGTCCGCCATAGCGTTGAAACTAACGCCGCCGGGCTTCATCTCAACAATCCATGCCGTGATTTCGTCGATTGCAGCCAGATTGTTGGGTGGCAGCGTGCACGAAATGCCAGGGCGGAGTCCCGCGTTGTGCAGTAGCCGATAGCCACCGATCGCTTGATCGAAAGACCCTTGGTCAGCGAAATCGACTCGCCAGCGATCGTGAATGTCCCTCGGGCCATCAAGCGAGACGGAAACTGTCGCCAAGCCCTGATGCTGTTTGATGAAGCTGACAAAGTCGTCGTCCACCAAGGTTCCGTTCGAGACGATGGCCACTTCCGTGTCGGGGTGAAGTGATCCGGCGGCAACAAGCTCGGCTGTGTATTCGATGGAGAATTTCAGCGCCAGCATGTTTAGCAGCGGATTGCCGCCATACAGCAGGATAGTGGACTTGAAGTCCTTTGCCGCCCACTTCGCGAACATGTCGAGGGCGCGCTTGACAGTGGCAACACTCATCAAGCTAGTCTCGGAGGGTTGAGGCATCTCCTCTTCGAAGAAGCAGTATCGGCATGCCAGGTTGCAGCCCTCGGACAGGATGAGATACATCGTGTGGATGTAGACATCACTGGCTTCCTTGCGGGCTTTCTCCAGCAGTTGCTGATCCTCGTCCTTCTCGACGAAGTATCCCTCTGTCTTGAGCTGGTTGATGCTGTTTTCATCCAGCATTTCGAGCAAAAGACCGGGATCTTGCCACACCGCTTCTTTCTGGTGTTGTTCAACTTCGACGAGTGCCGATTTGACACGGAGCGCGTGGTACAGCACGACTCCGGACGGTATTGCGTAGGTGTGCAAGAAACGTGAAGATCTAAGCATGGGTCACCGCTCCTTTTTGCTTGGATAAGTAAAAGGGATGGGTCTGATCGACCCACCCCTCACGGCTACTTGCTGCGGCAGGCGCAAGAACAGGCGCATTCATACGATGTAGTGCGACCTTCGTCCTTGCTGATCTTCCCTGCCAGCTCGCGCTTCTTCTCGGCGCTAGCTATGACGACCGCCATATTCTCACCTCCTTTAGCTGTGTTTGGCGGGATTGCGCTGATAATACCACGAATTTATTTGAAAAGCAATTTTTTTGTGCTCTGGACTTCCCCAACCATCGCGGTATCCTTACTCTCACAAAGGAGCATTGTGATAGAAAAAGGGTATTTACCAGGCAATAAAAAGATCAATTTCTGCCTTTATGCCAGAAAATCAACTGAAAGTGATGAACTTCAGGCCCTTTCGATTGATTCTCAGCTAAAAGAGATGTTGGCCGTAGCAGATCGGGATGAATTAAATGTCATAGATATACGAAAAGAGAGCCATTCCGCCAAGAATTCAGCCGAACGACCGGTCTTTATGTCAATCATCAAGGATATTAGAGACGATAAAATACAAGGGATTCTGTCATGGGCACCGGACAGATTGTCGAGAAATGCTGGTGACCTTGGAACTCTGGTAGATTTAATGGATCAAAATTATCTGGTAGAAATTAGAACCTACAATCAAATATTTACAAACTCGCCAAACGACAAGTTTCTACTGATGATTCTTGGTAGCCAAGCAAAACTAGAAAACGACAACAAAGTAATCAATGTCAAAAGAGGGCTAAAAGCCAAATGCGAAATGGGTCTTAGGCCGTGTGCCGCACCATTAGGATATATTAACGAAAAAACCGGCAGAGAAGGATTTAAAAAGATATTTCTCGATCCCGAAAGAGCACACATTATTAAAGAGATGTTTGAGCGAGTATCAAATGGTGAAAGCGGACGGTCAGTGCTAAACTGGCTTCATTCGATCGATATGAGAACTAGGCAGGGAAAACCGGTAGTTCTAAGCACGGTTTATAATATTCTGGGCAATCATTATTACTACGGATCATTCGAATATCCGGTTAAAAGTGGAAATTGGTATGAAGTAGCGCATGAATCAATTATTACCAAAGAGTTATTCGAAAAAGTTCAAGACAGGTTAGCTCTTATCCCAAAATCAAAGCCGGGAACTAAGGAATTTGATTTCACTCGGCTGATTTACTGCGGGGTTTGTGGGTCGGGAGTTACTGCAGAAGAGAAATTCAAACGACAGAAAAACGGAGTAATACGAAGATACGTTTATTACCATTGCACCGGTGGCAAAGACCGAAACTGCAAACAACTATACCTACGAGAAGAAGACCTACTTGATCAGCTTTGCGAAATAGTCGATCAGATCAATGTCGAGACCTTAAATACCCAGCAACATTTTCAAGCTGAGATTGCCAGATACGAGCGATTTACTTCTGAAATTCTAAAACAAAAAGTCAGTAAGGATTTGGAAAACAAAGTTGATTTAAGAGATTACACCAAATATGTACTGCGAGAAGGAGTCAGAGAAGAAAAACGAGAATTACTTAGCTGCCTGAAACTTAAACTGGCGTTGAAAGATAAAAAGATAAGCATAGTCGGGCAAGAATAAATTACCACAGATAACTAAAAAATGGCTTTCGAGCCATTTTTTAGTTCTACCAACAATATTGAAAATTCCGGGAAAAACCGAACACCTACCGAACGGGAGGCAAAACGGTCACCCAGAACCAAGTATACTGGTAGCCCGGATGGGAGTCGAACCCATGATCTCTTGGATGAAAACCAAGTATCCTAGACCACTAGACGACCGGGCCACAACTATCTGATTATAGCCCATTTCGCTCTATTATTCAAGCCCAACAAGAAAAACTATTTCCTGTTGATTCTCAAACTATTTAGCACTACTGAAGTCGAACTAAATGCCATTGCTCCCGCAGCTATCATTGGTGAAAGAATACCGGAGATTGCCAACGGAATTGCTATAACATTGTAAGCAAAGGCCCAAAATAAGTTTTGTTTGATAGCGCCGAAAGTTCGTTTGGACAGTGTGATAGCATCGTAAATTTTCATTACATCATTTTTGACCAGAATAATTTGCCCGGCCTCTTTGGCAATGTCGGTTGCATTTCCAACGGCAATTCCTAAATCGGCCTGAACTAAACTTGGGGCGTCGTTAATACCATCTCCTACAAAGACAACTTTTTCACCAGACTCTTGGAGCTTTTTAACTTCTGCTGATTTTTCCGCCGGCAACACTTCTGCAATTACAGTGTCAATTCCTAGCTCTTTGGCAATTGTTTCGGCAGTAATTTTATTGTCACCAGTAATCATTGAAACTTTCAGTCCATCGTTTCTAAGTTTCGATATTAAAGATTTTGATTCTTCTCGTATTTCGTCGGCAATAACAAAGTAGCCAAAGACCTCTTTGCTATGGTGAATTACGAAGACTATCGAGCCTTGCTTCGCGTCGTCTGACTCAATAATTTTTTCTGCCCAAGAAATATCTAGTTTCAAATGTTTAATCATTTTAATATTGCCAATTGCCACCGGCAAATTATGATCCGGACACTTTGCTGTTGCACCCAAGCCTTTTAGTTCATCGAAATTTGAGAAATTTCTTAATTCTATTTTTTTATCATCGACATATTCGGTTATTGCCTTTGACAATGGATGCTCTGAATTTTGCCCGACCGATGCTCCGAGTTTAGTGATTTTTTCTACTGGAACATTATATTCTGGATTTGCCACGACTTTTATCACAGCTGGCTTCCCCTTTGTTAGCGTTCCGGTTTTATCAAAAACAATTGTGGTAATATTTTTCGCCCGCTCAAAACTGTCCCCTGTTTTGAACAAAATACCATTTTTGGCCCCGCGACCAGTACCAACCATAATTGCCGTCGGAGTTGCCAACCCAAGAGAACAAGGGCAAGCAATAACCAAAACTCCAACAAATGACAATAAACCATACGATAT
>JBAXWD010000016.1:0-10515 GCA_037128645.1 Candidatus Berkelbacteria bacterium | reverse complement strand
TTTTAGGGAAAC
Source organism: Candidatus Berkelbacteria bacterium (assembly GCA_037128645.1). GTDB lineage: Bacteria > Patescibacteriota > UBA1384 > XYA2-FULL-43-10 > CAINNR01 > CAINNR01. The sequence goes on along the minus strand of JBAXWD010000016.1, from coordinate 10,503 downwards.
GTTGAAATGTGTCTCTTTTATGACAAAAAGTCATTAAAGGGATGCTACGAAGCGATTCCATTAGTCGTTTTTCGCGACACCCCTTTAAGGCACAAATTGAAGCGACAGGGCAATAATTAAAAATTTTGTTCCCTATAAGTACGCAAATCGTTTGTGCCTTTTTTTGTTGTCAAAAAATGTTTTTTGCGATATAACAATAGTGATAACTAGCTCGGTTTGGAGGCTACCATGCTGATGGTCATTCTTGTCGTAGTGGTGGTAGTGGCTGCTTGCTGTGGCAGTCAGAAATGCTACACGCTTGGGCTTCTACCCCGGCCGTGATTGTGGATTGGAGAATGCCAATGTTTGCCCTTCCTGGCGACGGAGACGGAGAGGGTTCGTTTCTATGGACGTTCCTTCTGGTGGTAGCTCTGGCGGCGGCTGCCGCACTGGCGCTCGAGCAAGAGAAGAAGCCGGCTGACGAGGTAGTACAGGATTACATAATCTGAACATGCCGTGTCCGATCAATTTTCATCATCCTGATGGAAAGGTCGGGCTTTTTTAATTGACGATCCAACTGTATAACGCTGCGCGTTTTAACGCCTTGAATAGCCTGCGGCTAATTATTGATAATCTTGTTATAATACAAAGGCATGAAAGATATACTGGCGGAATTAAATGAACCTCAGCGCGAAGCGGTCCGAACCACAGATGGGCCGGTTTTAATTTTAGCTGGAGCGGGGAGTGGTAAAACTAAAGCACTAACACATCGCCTGGCTTATCTCATTAGCGAAAAAAAAGTTTCGCCGGCGTCAATTCTCTCTGTAACGTTTACCAATAAGGCTGCAGGGGAAATGAAGCAACGCACGGAAGCGTTGCTAGATAAAAGTTGCAAGTCGAAAGTTGAAAGTGCAAAGAATATGTTGCCGTGGATGGGAACTTTCCATTCAATTTGTGTCAAGATTCTTCGGCGCGAAGCTACACACATTGGTTATCCGACCAGCTTCACAATCTACGATACACAAGATCAGTTAGCGGTGGTAAAGAAAATTATGCAGGATAAGGGCATCGACACCAAACATTTTAACCCGAACGCAATCCTATACTATATAGGAAGCTCAAAAAACGAGTTTATTACGCCAGCGGAATACAAAAAATTTGTCAATTCGCCGTTTGAAGAAGTGGTTTTCGATGTCTACAAAGAATATCAAAAGTATCTGAAAACTATCGGCGCCATGGACTTTGACGATTTGCTGGTCTTGTGCGTTCAATTGTTCGAGGAACACCAGGAAATTTTAGAAAAGTATCAGCGGATTTTTCGGTACATCATGATTGATGAGTATCAGGATACTAACCAAGTCCAGTATATGTGGGCCAAGATGTTGTCGGCAAAACATGGCAACATTTGCGTTGTCGGTGATGATTCGCAATCGATTTATGGTTTTCGCGGCGCTAATTTTCGTAACATCTTAAATTTCGAACGCGATTACAAGGGCGCAAAGATTATCAAACTCGAGCAAAACTATCGCTCGACTAAAAATATACTCCGTGCAGCCGATGAACTAATTAAATGCAACAAGCATCGAACGGATAAAACTCTGTTCACTGATAATCCTGACGGTGCCACAATCCAAATTTATCAAGCACTGAACGAAAAAGACGAAGCGGAATTTATTGCGACGGAAATTCGCGGTTTATCGTATGGCGAGAAATCATCCTGGAATGATTTTGCAGTTTTGTACCGTACAAATGCTCAATCCCGTGCGGCTGAGGAAGCATTCCTGCGCTACGGCATCCCGTACAAAGTTGTAGGCGGGATAAAATTCTATGAACGCCGCGAAGTCAAAGACATCTTGTCCTATTTGAAATTAATCGCCAACCCGGAAGATCGAATTGCTTTTGAGCGCATTGTTAATGTACCCGCGCGTGGAATTGGTTCAAAAACTGTGATTAAATATCTCCAGGGTTTAGCCTCTCTTAATTCCGATATACCGGAGAAAATCGTAAAATTTTTGGAAATGATAGAAGAATTTCGAGTAAAATCAACGACGGTCGGAGTATCGGAGCTAATCGAAATTATAGCGGAAAAGAGTGGCTACAAAGATAACTTGCTTGATGGCACTGCTGAGGCCGAGGCCAGGTGGGAAAATATTTTGGAGTTAAAATCTGTTGCGGCCTACACCGATACTACGACCTCCGAAAAACCGCTAGAATCATTTTTGGAAAAGATTGCATTGTATCAGGATTCAGATGATCGAGATCCTGACGCTGATGTTGTAACATTAATGACACTGCATTCATCCAAAGGTTTGGAATTTCCAACGGTATTTATGATTGGCATGGAAGAAGGGCTTTTGCCTCATGCCAGAAGTGTCGTTGATGAAAATGAGGTGGAGGAGGAGCGACGGCTTTGCTACGTTGGGATTACTCGTGCGCGGAAAAAATTGTATTTGATTTATGCTTCAGGGAGAATTTACTTTGGAAATCCGGTTGCCAACCTGCCGTCACGCTTCATCGCCGAGATACCGGATGATGTGAAAAGTGAGATCTAGAAAAAGCTTTCAGCTGCTAGCTGTCAGCTGTTAGGGAAATCCCTAAACTAAAAGCTTCAAGCTAATAGCCAACAGCTTATTTTGGTATAATACTCTCATGCGCAATTTTTTTTACGCAATAGTTTCGATCTCTCTACTCGGTTTCAGTTCTTTTTTTGTGCTAAAAAGCCAGGCTCAGGGAGTTACAAGCGACAAGTTGCAAGTTACGAGCTATCCGTACCAAATTACTGAGATCAAGCCATCTGGTGAACAAAATACCATCAGCGGCGTGAGTTCTAGTATTAATCCAATAAAAATAATTCCTGATCTAAAAGTTCCTTATTATCCCGAAGATAAAATCTCAACTTTTCCTGATCCGAAACTTGGTTTTGGTAGCACAATTAAAATTCGAAGAGCGCCAGTAATTTCTGTTAAAGATGGTAAGCGATCAAAACAATATCGCAGCTGGTCAACAACGGTGGACGGCTTATTTACCGAACAGGGCATCGAAATTGGGACTGACGATAAAGTCAGTGTGTCGCTATCTGCTCAAATTTTTGACGGTTCAACAGTCTCAATCACTCGCGTCGCCATCACAAATGTTGTTGAGACAAAATCAATTGATTTTGCTGTCCAAGAGAAAGACGACCCAAATTTGGATTATGGTAAAAAACGGACAGTCGCCGGCGTTTTAGGCGAGAAAAAATTAACCTATTTGGTTCGTCGCGAAGATGGGGATGAGGTGTCGCGGACATTAACAAATGCGGAAATTACTAAGCAGCCAGTAACCCAAATTAATTACACTGGAACCAAAGTCACTGTACTTTCATCGGTTAGTGGCCGAGCGACAATGACACCGGTTTCAACTTATGTTGTCTCGCCGAATTATCCACGCGGTACTCTAATAAGAATTACAAATCGATCAAATGGCGCTAAGATTTTCGCTACAGTCAACGCCACCTGGGGCACCGCTTCAGCGCCGGACGGTGTTGTTCTAGATTTGGCTCCAACGTTTCTATCTCAGCTCAAGTGTCCAAGCTTCGGCTGTTCTAATGTTTTGGTAGAAGAAATCAAGCAGTAGAACTGGTATAATAAAATTAGAAAATATGGGGAACAAAAGAAAGACGACTGTCCTAATTTTGGTAGTTGTGTTTATCGCAATTTTGGCGGGGGTTTTTTATTTACTAAACCAGAAGTTTCATTTTTTGGCGGATACAAATAGTAGCATAGAGCTTTATGGAGTTTCTCCGAACGAGAAACTGATTAAAGGCATGAGCCTGACAGAAAACAAAAATAACTACGCTGTAACAATTGCCAAAAATGAGTATGAGCCTTTGGTGGTGGCGGTGAAGAATACTTCGGGCACCGATAGTAATGTAAAATTAACGATGCCAACTTTAACTGGTTACAAGTTCGAGTTTTACCATGTTGAATATGTTGATTTCGGATATGAAGGATTATATCAACGAGAAACAACTCCAGAATTCTATGCAGATCCATTGGTTCCAATAGCCAGTGGCGGAGAAATTACTGTTCCGCAAAACAGCGAAGAGTTTGTTTGGGTAAATGTATTTGCTGAAAAAAGCGCCACAGCTGGCAACAAGCAAGCTAGCATTGATTTTGGCCAGGGTGGAAATTTTAACATCAAAATTAATCAGATGGATGTTACTTTGCCTGACAAATCAACACTCTCTAATATTATTAATTTAGAACCCCGCTATGCTTTTCTGGCTCATGGCTATGATAGCGCCTCTCCAGAGGAAAAGACGAGTTTAATCAATAAGTACGTCGATGATTTTTCGGCACACAGAATTTCACCTACATTGTACAGCGGTAGCAATTTGACTAATTTAACTCCAACTGAACAAGTCTATTGGGATTTTGATGCTAATGCTGCCGATCCGGGATTGACTGTTGATTTTAGTCATTTAAATATTGATAAAATAAAAAATAGTTCATTCAGGCCGTATAATATTGCTTCATATATGTATGGCAAAAGTTCTAAAGCATTGACCATTAGCAATAAGCCCGAGACTGGTGTTTCAACAAGCATTACCTGTTCTGACGATTCAAGCTGTTCGAAATTTGACTTGGCAGTGAAAGAATATTTTGCTGCTTGGAATCAATACCTTACTGACAATGGTATGATTGATGACTCAATCTATTATATAGGCGATGAGCTTGATACGACATCGACTGATTATAACAAGGTGCAGCATCTTGCATCCTTAGTTCATCAATCGGCTCCAAAGCTAAAAATTGCTGTAACAATTGTAACAGGCGATATATCGGTTCTCAAACCAATAGTTGATAAGCTAACTGATGTTGATATTTGGATTCCTCATTTAAGTAGCGTTCTTTATGCCGATCCAACAAATTGGTTGCCGGCTGGTGACGAGTTGTGGGTGTATGACACCAGTACTAGTTCTCGCGCTGACGCAGTACCGGAGCAATCTCGTTTAATGCCTTGGATGGCGTATAAATATGGCGCTGTTGGTAATTTATCCTGGGCCTCAAATAGCTATATATATTCAGCTCCTTGGTATCCGAAATATATTTACCCTTACGGAACAAATTACTTGTATTATTCCCCAGCCGAGGATAAAAATTGGACTGGAGTTAGTATAGTGAATGGCGCCTTAGTGTACAATAATGCCTCGATTAAAGACCCGACTTTGGTCAAGTCTATTAGATTAGAAATGATACGTGAGGGAGCGGAGGATTACGAGCTAATAAAAATGCTGGAGGCAAAGAGCTCGACGACTCCGGAGGCCCAGTCGCTTTTAGATAAAATCAAGGCTGTTCCAAATTTGCTTAAATATGGCAACATTTATTCTTACAAAGTTGATAAACTTTTGGCTGATGGCAAATTGTCCCCGAATAATTGGCAGGTTGCGCTTTGCGATAGTTCTGCAAATAAAAAATGTATGTATGCTAACCGTGAGGTTTCGGAACCGTTACCAGGTATTGGGTTAACCGAATCAGGGGCTGCCACAATTAATTTGGATAATATCATACCTGGCAGCTATAAAATGACACTCGAAGTTGGTACTTATACATCTAAGTGGGATGTGACTGCAGAGAAACCAGTTGGCAGCAAATTCACACTGAAAATTAATGACGGCGATGTAAAAAACTACGATTATTACGCGCAATTTGGAGCAAGTTCTCCAGGGTGGCTAATAAATTATTTGTCTCAGGCTAGCATGAAAAATAGCTCTAGGGGATTACGAGAAATCAAACCTGTTCTGGTTGGTGCTGATGGGAAATTAACGCTTGAATTTGGAACGGTTGAAGAAGCAAGGGCAGCGTTATATAGTTTGCAGCTCAATCAAATTTCAGAAGATTACGGTACTGCGTCTCTAATGAGTCAAGTTAAAACTGCCTTAAACCCTGTTGAAATCAAAATTTCTCTCATCGACTCCATCAATCTCTCCGACAATCAAGTAATCACTACCAACCCCTACATCATTTCTCTAAAACTAAAGGATCCAGCTGATACAATTAAAGTATCTAAAGTAGAGTTCTTTGTTGATAACACTCTAATATCTACTTCAACCCTTCCAGATGTTTCTGGCACTTTCCAAGCTGTTTGGGATACAAGTAAATATCATTCTGCCGTAAAAGTTATTCTCTACAACACAGATGGAACTACTCAAGAAGTAACAAGAAATACCACAGTAAACCTATCACAAGATTATCAGAGCCCTATTGTTAATGTTTTGCCACAGACAGGGGAAGGCAGCATTTGGTCTAACTTGCTGAGTCATCTGAGATTGTTGTTTTGGCAAGTAGATTGATGTTACTATATATTTTTTACAATATTAAATTGTGGGGGAAGATGAAAAAGAAGCTAATATTTTGGGTTGTATTCGTTGGCGTGGCTGTAATTTTGGGTCTTGGAGTTTACCTGCTGGAAAGATCAGGTATTTTGGCTGATGCGCTTTTGCCAGTTTCAGACAATAATAAGGTAAATGTATATAGATATTCTGAGCTAACAGGTCAGGAAGACGCTCACATCATCAATAAAGATTAATATACCTAAAGGTGAGAGTGACAGTGCCTATATCGAATTGGAAAATATTAGCAGTATTTCATACGATTCTTTGACCATCCTTAATAAAGATTTCAAAAGCGGGGTTACTGTGCTATCTCCCGACAAAATTGAGTCTTTTTATGTATATAATTGGCAGCAAAAGACGGTGAATGACTTTGATAAAAGTGTTACACCTAAGACGGAAACAGTAGACGAGCTTCTTGTTAAAACTAATAAAACAAATTTTTTAAGTTCCGCCGTTACAACAAGCAATTTACCCAGCCAATACGGTTATCTCACCACTGCTACCCCTAAAGACAAAATTGATTTTTCTCTACCAGCAAAATCAACCACAAGATTATATTTCAAGTTCAAGTCTCCAGAAGTTAGTGGTACTTACAATGGCAGGGTAGTGATTTGGGATACTAAGAACAATCAGAATATTGCTCAGTTTTTAGTGGTCATAAACGCCATTGATAAAACGCTCCCTCAGGTGGAAACAAACAACTATAAGTTTGGTTGTTACGTCAATGATCGTATTTTAAAGGATGGAATAAAGGCTCCCTCGTCTACACCTGAGAATTTTATTTCTGCAGACCTTTTTACCAAGAGAATGACAGCAGTTAAAGATATGGGTTGTAACGCTTTGGTTTTGCGAGTGAGCAAGGCAACCGATACCGTAGCAATGATTAAAGCTGCCCAGACCCTTAAATTCTCAAAAGGAGTTTGGCTAGAATTCAGATATCTTAATAGTGATAATAATGAAATCAAATACAAAACCCTTGATGTTAGCAACAAGGACGCAGTTGCTCAATTTAAAGTTTTGGTGAGAGAAATACTAAATGCCGAACTTGCTGATAAAACTATAAATATACCCATTAGTTTTTATGGAATTGACGAAGCAAATGGTAGAGGGGCAGCAGCCGATAAAGATCAGAATACCGAAAACTATATTTTGCAAGTGAAAAATATGTTGAATTATTTGGGAGAAGAGGAAAACGCGATCCCGGCGCCAAACCAAGGGTTCAATGGTAGTTTTACAAAAGATATTACAGCTGCCATGCAACCGGCCACTTATAACTATTTAATGACTAATGAAGATATTCGCTTACATACAAATGCTCCTATCTTAAATTATTACACTCCTTGCAACGCAAATATGCCAGGCTATGATTCATGTACTACGACTAAAGATCTTGTGTCCTCATATGCTGCGGATCCGGCTTCCGTCCCCACTAAGTCAACATATTATTTTCAAGCCACCCGCGAACAACCGCTCATTAATCGGTATTTGGGAGGGCTAGGTCTGGTTGCTTCTAAGTTTAAGGGATATTATCTGAATGTTGTTTCCGGGTTTGTGGCTCAGGCTGATAAAAGCGCAACGTTATTCTCCGAAGACAAGTTGGTAGGCGCTCAAAAACAGAACATGCTGATGTATCCGGCTAGCGATGGCTTTATCCCAACTGTGCAATCAGAATCAATTAGAAGTGGTATTTTGGACATCAAATACTACTTTGCTTATGGTCAGATTGCTGAAAATTTTAAAACAACATGTACGACAAAGGAATCATACGATAGCGTACTGAGTTGGGTGCAAAAGATCGGTGGCTGGACTAACCAGTCTCCGACATCAACTAGCCTGACTGCATCTGATATTGTAGCCAATCGTTATGGTTTGCCAACAAAAGACCTAGAAATGATGCGCAACAATATGGAAATGTTGTTTGCTACTTATAGCGACAAATGTGGCAGGCCAACTCTGCCTTCAGTAAAATAGTCTGATTCTTAGCTAAGGGTTATTTTTTCTCGACAGACTAGAAATCAATCCAATAAAAAACTATCCTAATTTTCAGGATAGTTTTTTAGATCGAGGAATGGTTATTCCAGGTTGGCTACTATAACCATTCTACTAGTGGTTGTTTTTGGTGGCCAGCAGGTGATTAGCGTCAATTGTTTCTTGGATTTATCTTGTGAAACTACTGAGATGTCTTCTGGTTTTACTATTTTTGTCTCTGAAATCTTGTAAGAATAATTTTTATTTTCCCGCGTGACTTTAATTGTGTCTCCGGAAGCCAGCAGGTTTAACTTAGCGAAAATCGTTTTGTAATTACCAGGTTTTGCCTTGTAGTAGCTTGAGTGACCGAAGATGACAGAGTTTCCACTTTCACCAGGTAGCGCTGTTTTTGCCAAATGGGCAACTCCGCCTTCTAAAGCGGTTAAATATGCTTGCATGTTATTTCCATCAACATTATTAATAATTGGGGCTGTTATGCCAATTTTGTCGATGATAATTTTTTCACTTCCGGAATTATCAGCGGTAGTATTTTGGCTTTGGCTTATATCAGAGTCAGTTTGGTCAAAGATCTCGCTCTTGGTACTCGGTGGAAGAGTCGGGTTGTTATTTTTATTGACTATTATAACAATCTGCCAAACCAAAAAACCGGCCGCCAGCACGCAGACAACAATTAGAGATATCTTTAGATATTTGTTCATGTGCTAATTATACAACAATTTTGTTGATAAAAAATCACATCTCAGCTACATTGTAAGAGTGAACAAAGCGCAGTTGATACAATTTTTGCGAGCGAATGAGATCTGGGCCAAGCGGACAATGGGCCAGAATTTTTTGGTTGACAGTGAAGTGCTGGACAAAATCATCGTCGCGGCTGATATTTCACCATCAGATGTTATCCTTGAAATTGGGCCGGGGCTTGGTGTTTTAACCGAAGGACTGTCAGAAAAGGCGGGAAAAATTATCGCCATTGAAAAGGACGACAAGCTGACTGAAATGCTAGAGAGCAAGTTTTCTGGAACCAATGTCGAAATTTTACATCAAGACGCGCTAGAATTCGATCCGACTGAGCTCGGAGAATATAAATTGGTGGCGAATATTCCTTATAACATCACCTCACTCATCATTCGAAAGTTTTTGGAAACGAGCAACAAGCCGGAAAGATTAATTTTAATGGTGCAAAAAGAAGTGGCTGAGAGAATTACAGCCAGACCGGGAGATATGTCGTTACTTTCGGTATCAGTTCAGTTTTATGCTGAAGCGGAAATTATTAGTCTAGTAAAAAATACTTCATTTTATCCGTCTCCAAAAATTGATTCAGCTGTTATTAAAATATCACCGAAGGAACTATCAAAAGAAGTTAATGAAAAAGAGTTTTTTCGCTTGGTTAAGTTTGGTTTTGCCTCTAAGAGAAAAACCTTGGAGAACAATTTATCAGCTGGTATGCATATTACTAAACAAGATGCTTCTGATATAATTAAAGCAGCAGGCTTGGAGGCCAGAATTCGGGCGGAAGCGCTAACAATTGAAAATTGGATAAAATTATATGACCTAGTAATGCGGAGGGAAAATGAGCGAGGGGAAGAACAAGCCACATGAAAAGATAACAAAAAAGGTCACTATCGAAGAAGTTGGTGGCAAGAAGACTGAAACTACCGTTATCGAAAAGATCATTGAATCGCCAGCGAAAGCACTGGACGAGACAATTGAAATTACCAAAACTATCGAAAAGTCGGTAATGGAAAATGGACCAGTGAAAAAGGTTGGTGATTATTGGAAGATGCTGGGGCCGGGGCTAACGACTGGTGCTGCAGACGATGATTCTGGTGGAGTTGGTACATATTCTCAGATCGGTGCTCAGTATGGCTACAAGTTTTTGTGGCTAGCTCCGTTTTCATTTCCACTAATGGCGGTGGTTCAGGAAATGTGTGCTCGAATTGGCATGGTTACCGGTCGCGGTTTGGCTGGGAATATCAAACGATTTTTCCCGAAGTGGGTTCTAATCCTCTGCACACTGTTATTATTTATTGCCAATACTTTCAACATCGGTGCTGATCTTGGTGCAATGAGTGAAGCGTTGCGACTTTTCTGGCCTCAGTTTGGCTATTTCTTTCTAATCGTCATCATTGCGGCCGTAATTCTCATTATGCAAATATTCATGTCCT
>JBAXWD010000015.1:0-10932 GCA_037128645.1 Candidatus Berkelbacteria bacterium | reverse complement strand
CTTATTATAAGTAAAAGTTTATCAAGTAACAAGCGAATCAAGTAAAAAATCAGATATTTCAACAAGCTATCTTGCGTATCAACCCCGATATCATTTTGACAAGTTCCAATGATTGATTATAAAGGCTTTCAAATTCAGGCTCGTTAATGTATTTCAAATCTTTCGCTAAATACAGCATAGACCGTAATTCACCTGCTGAACCATTGGCTATATAAAGAAAGTTTCTAAATTCCTTGTTGGTTTGTCTTTCGTATCCTTCAGCTATGTTATTCATAACTGAAATGGCGCAGCGGAATAACTGATCTTTGAATGAATAATCCCTCAGTTGTTTGAAAATCGAATAGCAATCAAGCACCAAAATTCTTGCCTTTTTCCAGCATACTATATCTTCAAAATTTGTAATTCCCATTTTTATTTTTTCTTGTAACTTTCTATTTTTTTTACTTGATTCACTTGCTACTTGTAACTTGATGAACTTAGTTGAATTTCCAGTTTGGATGCTCCGCGACTGGTGGCAGAATAATTTCTGGCTGTTCGGTTATATTGTGCTTGATTTCATCAATTTTGCCTGAATATTTTTCAATAATTTCGGCTGAACTTTCAAAAGATCGCGATTTGGTTGCTGGTTGGCTGCTAGCAAATGGCGCCGCTATTGGTGCTGCCAGCACTTCTGGTTGTTGCCCGGTTAGTTCTTTTCTAACAGTTTCGATCATGGCAATTTTTTCGGCTCTTGGTTTAAAGTTTGACTTAACGCGGGAAATTATCTCGCCTGGTTGCTGCAAGCCAGATTTTGTGACTGTAATTGAATAAATATCTTTTGGCAGAGCTAGAGAGAATTTGCCACTCTGATTTGTGACAGTAGTTTTGACTAGCTTTCCAGTTGATTGTGATTTTGCCCGAATAACAGCTAGGTCGACTGGTTTTGAGTCAGCTGATTTGTAAACAATACCCACGGACTTGCCGCTAGCAATGAATTTTTTGTAAATCATGTGTCCTATAGTAACTGCATATAATCCGAGCATGACAAAGTTAAATATAGTTTTGCTTTGGTTTAGCGAATAAACAGTTGCGGCTAACCCAAGGAGGATAATCGGGATATTAATTAATCTCAGGAAGCTTGATATTGATTCGAGTGATCTGAGCTTCTTTACTACCAAATCTAAGCCAGCAGTTGCTGACATTGGAATTGATTTATTGAAAAGTGGGTTATCTTCTGAAAATGTAATTTTTTCTTTAGCAAAATAATTATTGTCGTAGGCCAACTCGATTTTTTGAATGGTTGAATTTGCTTGGTTCAAAATTTCGTAGCCTTCTTTTTTTGTCTCGAGATAATATTCCTCGCCTGGAGGAACCTCTAACGCGAATCTGCCGCCCCTGTCTGTCGTCACCACAGTTAACAGCTTATTGTCTCTTGCCCGGTAGAGCAGAACTTTGGTTAGTGGAATTGGAACTCCTGCGCTGGAATCATATACAATACCCGGCGCATGTTTCTGGTCTTTGCCTTTGGCGAACAACCCAAACAGATTTGGCAAAAATTGTATAAGTTGAGCCAGCAGCGCCAACAGCCCGGCTATGGCAATTAATCCAGCCGCTAACTTACCAGCAGGCGTTGAAATTGAGTCTTTAATGTCACCGATAATACTGCAGAGTGCACCAGTACAGGGTGGAACAGGGGTACAACTAGCACCGGTGCATGGCGTGACACAACTTGGGTCTAGCGGATCACAAATCGGTGGATGCCCGACCAAGCAGGCCGCAGGATTATTGTTGGCGGAATTAATATCCAAGGTTAGATATATTACTGGTGATGGCCCTAAAATCTTTTCATCTTCCTCAACAATTCTTCTGTTGATGCGATCAATATCATAAGACACTTTAATTGCGTTTTTGAATACTCCTTCGGTATTTTTCGCCTGCAGGGTTGTTGAACCCAAAATGTCAACTAAATTCTGGCCAGAAACATCTTCAATAATGACATCATTGACACTGCCGACTGGATCTTTGAATTGATCAGCCAGGGTAGAGTAGAAAGAGTAATCTGACCCTTTCCACATTTTAAGGATTCTTTTGGATGATAAATCAGTTGACCCGGTTGGGCCGTAGACATAAACATTTTTTGCTGTTCTCTGCTCATTGGTAACAGTAACATCAAAGGTTTTGGAGATAACTTTGGTACCTTCGGTGGCTTTAATTTCAACTGCTCCAGGGTAGCTGCCAAGATTAGCCGAGGCGATAAACTGACCGCTAGCTGATAGTTGTCCGGCATCGGGGTTGCGTAAAATATATTCGACTCTGACTCCGGACATTGGAGCACCAGCTTGATCTCTGATGTTCCCGTAATAGTTAGCGATTTGCCCTGGTTTAAAATGGGTTAGCGCACCATACGCCACAGACGTAAAAACTTGGCCTTGCGCTCCATAGGCTTTGTTAACGCCAGTTAACTTGGCCAGAATTTTCTCACTCAATGAAATTTTGCTTTCTTCACAGCCAGACCCGCTACTATTAAAAGCATAATCGGCTGGGTAAATTGTGATTGATCCAAAGGCCGATTTTTCTACTCCGTCGTAAACCGCAGTCCCTTTCACTTTGTTTGGATAACAGCCGTAGTTATTTGAGGTAGCAATATTAATATTTCTGCCATTGGTTGGGATTGTGCCGATTCTGTTATCTAACAGCGACATTGAGTAGTCGGCATTCGGTATGAAAAGGTTAAATTGATCATATCCATTGACGCCATTGTACGCTGTCTTGATTGGGTCTTTAACAGCAGTACTCCATGGATTAGTCCAAACATACTCCAGCCTTCTGGCTTCATTGGTGGTAACAAAGCTCATGAGCTCAAAGTCAGTCGATCCATAGCAGTTCGCAGTAGCTTTAACGGAATCCATCCAGGTGTCAAGAGTGGACGTTGCCGTCATTAGCCCACTGGAATTAATTGACCCAGCATTTGGCGTTTGCATCGACCAGGTAACCGGACAGGAGGAAGTAATGTTGTTCCCGTCCTGATCAGCTACAGTGGCAGAATACTGTTGCGTCTGGCTAGGATGCAAATATGCCTCATCAGGTGAGGTGGATATAGCGATACTTTTAGGCATATATGGTTGTGTTGCAGCAACGATAACTGTCACGGTTGCCGTTTTTTCATTACAGGTTTTTGCTGTGATTGTATATGTGCCCGGTGCTGCTGGTGCTACATAACCAATTGTATCATCTTTGTTATCAATAATTGTCCCGCCAGTTGTTGTCCAGGTCGGTGTTTCATCTGTTGCCGGCACCAATGTTCCATCCGCTTTGTAGAGTTTGGCTGTAAATGTCTTGCTGCCATTGGGAAGCAAATTAGCACCATCAGGTGTAACTGCAATGTGATCAATTGCTATACACTGTGGGTCGCCACAAAACCAAACATTGTTAAACAGCGCCCAACCAAAAGGGCACACATATGGTGGCTTAGGTGGTGGACAACTTCCTCCTGTATCAACTCCAGTTTCATCACCATTCTGTACTCCATCAGTGCAGGTTGACACACAAGCACCACATCCACCACCGCCACAATCAACTCCAGTTTCACCGTTATCTTGTGAGCCGTTTAGGTTGCAAGTATCTGGTGGGTTCGAACAAGCCGGACAGCTTCCACCACAGTCAATACCGGTTTCATCACCATTTTGACTCCCATCGGAACAAGTTGGCGGATTTGGCGGTGCTGCCGTTATCGTCATTAGTGCATCTTTGGTTTTTGTTATCCCATCTACTGTAGACGTTGCCGTAACAGTGCAAGTATTACCAACAGGAACAGCAGCAGGTGCCGTAAAGGTTACACTAGTCCCAGCTGCACCAACTGATCCACAAGTCGTAGACCAAGAGAATATTGCATCATTTATCGTATCTCCAAAATCATCAATAGCCGAGGCTGTTAGACTCTGTGTTCCATTAACTTGGACAGAAGCATTAGCTGGAGTAACAACCAAATGATCAAGTGCTGCATAATTGTAGTTAGCAGTATATGCATCAAGTGTTGGAGTAGAAGCTCCATCATCATTTGCCAATGTAGTTTCTACCTGCAGATATCTTTTAACCTTATCTGTATTACCCAAGAGCGTTCCAATATCAATGGACCCTGCGTAGTCAGTAGAAGCAGTCCACGAACCCCAAGTAGTATGATCATCTGAAGTACGGAATCTAAACTTTTCTGTTGTATGTGTTGGTGGAGCCCCAGCCGGAGAGTTAGTTGGCACAAACGTAGTCCAGTTCTTTATCCTGGCAGTACCATCTAGTTGGGTGGCCTGTGAAGTATGAACCGATGCTTGTTTATATATTTTAAATTCTTCCCAAACAGATGACGGCGATGTTTTATCAATCGTCATCTTTACGAATGATCCTGTAAAGGCAACACTCTGATATGCATATCTTCCGTTGCCACAAAATAAAGATGGTACCTCGCTCACAGCTATTCCTGTCCAATCGCTACCATTAGTCGATGTAGCAAATGAAATATCAGCTCCATGATAATAATAGCTCATTTGGAAAAATACGTTTTCTTTCGTTTCGCCAAGATTCACGGTTAAGGTCTTGTCGGTTGTGTCCGACCATCCTCCATAACCAAAATCATACGGGTCAACATCAGTGTGGCAAAAATTATTTAGCATATGCATTGGATCTTGGCCCATAGTTTCACCAGTCGCTTGAGCAGTTGCTCCAGTTAAGTCCTGCTCAGTAGCGGTTTTAGCATCCATTTTAATTGATCCAGGAACACTATCTGAATCGATATTTACTTTTGTTCCCGCATTCCACTCTGCTTGGCTTGCCAATGTTTTTGATGAGGTCGCTGCCTCAGTCTTTGAGTTAATGATTTTGTTCTCTCTGCCATAAAACCCAAAATAGACTGTTACTACAGCCAAAATAGAGACCAGAGATACTAATAGTATTAAAGCCCTCCTGCTCATCAATCACCCTGATATTAATTTGTACACATATATAGTATCAAAATATGGAGGAGAAAAGAATAAAAAAACCAGCCACTGCGATGAGTCGCAAATGACTGGTACGGATCGGTTCCTAGGGCATCATTCTGACTGCCTCCAGGGTGACGGTTTGCCCAGGCGGGGCGTCGTCCTCAATCGTCAGTTCGATGGAGATGATCGGATCGTCCTTGGAGAAGAACTCCTTGATGCCACCAGTCGAGCCGCGGCACTCGCCAATTACTGATTTGGCGGTGTGCACCTTGATCGGCGCGCTGGCACTTCCGCCGGCGCAGATGCCGATGTGATGGCAAGGCTTAGGCAACCGGATCGGCTTGGAAGCCTTAGATGATCCGTTGAGTGTCAGCCCATCATATTGGTGCCATGACGCGTCGTAACTTTTCAGGAATGCTGACTTGACGAGTTTCGCCCGATCAGCCTCGATCTTGCCATCGAGCTTTTGTTGTTCAGTCAGCTGATGACCATCCCTGGGCTTTTCTGTGCAGGTCTCGCCGTCGAACATTCGCGGCAGGCGAAACAAACACAGCTTTTTGACACAGCTGACATTGACCCATCCGTAGTGTCGGCTGTCCCAGCTCTCTTTGCGGTTGTCGCCAAGAAGCCAGATCCAGTCGCCGCTTCGTGAGTATACTCGCTTGATAGTCTCGTCTTTCTTGGTGACAACGAGAACTACGTCGTCAGGTTTGATGGCACGCCAGGGTCGGATGAACAAGCATCGTTGTCCGTCCCGGGTGAAAGGAAACATCGATTTCCCCTCGCCAACGGGGTACGCCGGTGCTGCTACTTGGTCCGTAACGGTACTGGCAATAAGAACAATGGCCAGTACTACCAGTATCTTGATAAGTATTCGAAGCACAGTTCCACCTCTTCCGCTCTCCGCCCAAGGCGGACTAGACGGGGAGTTTTTGGAGGTTTCACGGCTAAGTGATACCTCTTCTACCTGCCTCGTAGTGCACGAAGTCAGATCAACTCATTTATAGCACAAAAATTAATTTAAGTCAATAGGATATTGACATTGTGTGTTTTATCTGATATAAAGTAAGCAGAATCGATGTTACATTGTGAGGAGATGATTGGCATGACCAGAAGGTTGTCGTTGATCGTTGCCGCAATGTGTCTGATCGTAGCTTTAATCGCAGCGACACATGTGTTCGCCTACGACTGGAAGACGTACCGCACCCCCGACTACCAGATCAGCTACCCGGCCGAGTGGAATCCTGTGATCCGGGAAGCCGGAATGCAGGTTTTTGCACCGCACGACCCGTATGTCGCTCTGGCCGTATGGTGCTCCCCTGGCGCCGTGCGACCGTATCCGTACGAGCCGGTCCAGGGCGAGGTCATTGTCAAGCAGACAACAGTCCCTGTCAAAGGCATCATCGGCGGCTACAAGAAGTATGTCCTGGTTCACGGCCCGGGCCACTTCCGGCAGTACGTCGAGATCTACGACGCGCGCGCCTTTAGAGCCTTCAATCTAACCTACGCGACTCCGGACATGGTCGCCAACTACGGGGTTATGTTCCAACAATTCTGCGCCAGCTTCAAGAGCGCAGATGAGTGGGACGACGACACCCCGGACGACCCGGCAGCTACAGTCAGCCTGCCTGTCTACTGAGACGGCACCTGGTAGGATGATCCGACCCATGGTCAGCACTTTGTTGCAGACCATGGGTTTTTTAGTTGAAAAAGACCAAATAAACAGCTAGTATAGAGTTCGTAAAGCAGCAAGCTCCTAAAGTCTATCAAGTACAGTGAGTTAGGATAATACCTTGCACTGGATTTAGAATAATAATCAAAACAGATTGCCACGGCAGGAAGCCTCGCAATGACAAAACGGAGAAAAAATGTCAGGACACTCAAAGTGGGCAACAACTAAACACAAAAAAGCATTAATCGACGCTAAGCGGTCGGCTTCTTTTACCAAACTCGCCAATGTCGTCACTATTGCGGCACGAACTGGTGGCGACCCGACAATGAATTTTCAGTTGCGGTTGGCCATCGACCGAGCTAAGGCGGCATCAATGCCAAAAGAAAATATCGACCGGGCAATAAAACGTGGAACCGGTGAGCTTGGCGGCGCAGCTATTGAGGAAATTGTTTATGAAGGTTATGGACCTAGCGGTGCGGCAATTTTGGTTCAATGTTTATCTGATAACCGTCAGCGGACAGTTGGTAATGTCCGGGCAGCTTTTAGCAAGCACGGTGGCTCTTTGGCTGAGTCGGGTAGCGTGGCATATCTTTTTGAAAAAAAAGGCCAAATTATCTTTAGTCTCAAAGAATCAGGCAGAACTCAGGAGGAAGTGGAAGAATTAATTATTGAATCCGGTGCTGATGATTTTCACACTGATGACGATATTATAATAGTATATACTCAAGTCTCTGATTTGCAGGCGGTGGCCAAATCCCTTTCTGATGCTGGCATTAAATTAGAAACATCTGATTTAACTTATGTGCCGAAAACCACGGTTGCAATTCCAGAAGATAAATTAGCATCATTGGAAAAACTAATTGACGTACTCGAAAGTGATGACGATGTGGCTGATGTCTTTGCAAACATCAGCTAGTCCATAAAGTTACAAGTTCTTAAAGTTCATAAAGTGTATTGAGTTAGGATCTATCAAATAACTATTCCTTGTGCTTTACAAACTTTATAGACTTTATAAACTTTTAACTAATTTTCATTTATGAAAATTTTAGGCATTGACCCCGGTACGGCTACTACCGGTTGGGGAATAATTCAAACTGATGGCCGAAAAGTCAACGGGCAAATTATCCCGCAGGTTTTGGGTTGCGGCATTATTAGTACTAAATCTGGTACACCAGACGCCGATCGGCTGGAGATTATTTACGATTCAATTTCTGCTATAATTAAAAAAGAGAAACCTGATTTTGTCTCTGTCGAACAGCTGTTTTTCTTCAAAAACCAAAAAACAGTCATGACGGTATCTCAAAGCCGCGGAGCAATTATTCTAGCGATCAGAAAATCTAAAACTCCACTGCACGAATTCACACCACTGCAGGTCAAGCAAGCCGTTTGTGGTTATGGCCGGGCAGATAAAAATCAGGTTCAGGAAATGGTAAAGACACTATTGCATCTAAAAGAAATTCCCAAGCCCGATGATGCAGCAGATGCGCTGGCGATTGCGTTGTGCTGTGCACAAACGCAAGTAAAAAGTTAATCAAGTGGATCAAGTATCAAGTAAAAAACACTTGTAACTTGTAACTTGTAACTTGTAACTTGAGGGACTTATGAGTCTAATTGATATCAACAAGCGGATGGAGAACGAGGGCGGCTTTATTCCGCCTGTTTTGCGTCAAAATATTGTTACTAGCGAATGGATTGTTGTTGCTCCTGGCCGCTCTCGCCGGCCAGATGATTTCGTCCATCCAAAATTGGAAGCGGTAAAATCGAAGGGCGAGTGTCCTTTTTGTGTTGGATCCAAGGGTTTTAAGGAAAACGAAATTTTATCAAATCGCGGTGACATATATGTCATTGAGAACAAATTTCCGGCTTTCTATGATAAAAGCCCAAGTGCCAGAAGTTATTACCCGGAGGAAGGTTTTTATCGTGAGCGTCCAAGTGTCGGACAGCACGAAGTTGTAATTATAAAAGATCATGATTTGAAGCTAACAAAGTTCCACAAAGCATTGACTTCTGAGCTCTTTTGGACTATCCTGGAGCGGTACCAGAAAATAAAGCAAGATGACAAGATTTTTCAAATAACGCCGATTTACAACCATGGACCGGAGGCCGGGGCTTCCATTGACCACCCGCATGCGCAAATCTTTGCCTCAGGCGTTGTGGCCAACACTGTGAACAAAGAAATGGATGGCGCCGAGCGATATTTTGGCATCAATGGTGTTTGCGTTTATTGCGATATTATTAAGCATGAGCGCAAAGAAAAGCAAAGGATAATATTTGAGAATGATTATTTCTTAGCTTTCGCGCCATATGCTTCTCGTTATCCGTTTGAAACTTGGGTGGTCCCAAAGAAGCATCAGAGTCAGTTTGAAACATCAAGCCGAAATGAAATTGATGAATTCGCCAGCGCTACATCTGAAGTCCTGCAGCGATTAGAAAAAGTTTTACCTGGGTTATCACTTAATATGTATATCCGCACGTTGCCGACAACGATGGACAACTGCGATTATTATCACTGGTACTTAGAAATCGCGCCTCGGCTAACAACTTTTGGCGGTTTCGAAATGGGCTCAGGCGTTATCATCAACATCGTCCCGCCGGAAAAAGCGGCGGAATATTTAAAGCAATAAATTATGGCAAATAATACCTGGAATGATTCTACAATAGACAAGATTCTGAAAGATAATTTTTTGGATTACTCATTTATTATTGCTTCGAATCGCCAGCCATATCTTCACACTTTTGATGATAAGGGAAAAGTTGTTTGCAAAACTACTGTTGATGGCATTTCAATGGTTTTTGATTCAATAATGCGAAAAAATCAAGGAACTTGGGTGTCGTATGGCGGAAGCGTGGCTGATAAATTAGCTGTTGACAGCAAAGATCACGTAATGGTCCCTCCACAAAAGCCAAGATACACTTTGCGAAGAATTTGGATGTCAGAAGAGGAAAGATTGGGTTATCACAAAGGCTTTTCTAGCTCAACATTGTATTTTCTGAGCTTGAATGTCTTTATTATGCCTAAATTTTCAGAGTCCGATTGGAAGAACTACAAAAAGGTCAATCGACGATTTGCAAATGCTATTTACCAGGAAGTCGGTGATAAAAATGCTCTAGTTTGGCTTCAGGATTATCATTTGTCGCTAACCGCCAAATTTTTGCGGGAAAAATCACCAAAATTATCTATTGGTTATTTTTGGCATATACCATGGCCAACTTATGAAGTTTTTCGTATTAACCCTTGGGGCAGAGAAGTGTTGGAAGGTATGCTGGGCAACGATTTAATTGGATTCCACCGCCATCAATTCGTTCATAACTTTCTAAAATGCGTTTCTAGAATGATAGAAGCTCAGGTTGATTATGAGACACTTACTATTAAATATAGGGGCCGAACGATTCAAGTTGGAACATTCCCGATTAGCGTTGACTACAAGGGTATTGAAACTTTCGTTAAAAATGAAAAGGTAAATTCGAGCCTAATCAAAAAATATATTGATAAACGCTGCGAAATTTTAGCTTTGGGAGTTGACCGGCTTGACCCAACCAAGGGTATCCCGAAGAGATTGCTAGCAATTGAAAGATTTTTGCAAAAATATCCGCAATATCATAATAAGTTTGTTTATTTAGGAATTTGCGCTCCTTCTCGGACTGAGCTTGAGCAGTACAAGGAATTGGCCGAGGAAGTTAATGAGATCGCTGGTAGAATTAACAAAAAATTTGCCACAGATAAATGGCAGCCAGTATATATTGTTAATAAAATTGTTGAACATGATGAAGTCCTCCGTTTGCAGTATTTGGCTGATATATGCCTGCTTACGCCGCTAGATGATGGTATGAATTTGGTGGCCAAAGAGTATGTTGCTGCTAATAAGGGACACGGTGCATTAATACTGTCAAAACTTGTCGGTGCAGTTGACGAACTTAAAGAATCATATAAAGTTAACCCATACGATATTTCTGAGGTCGCTCGAACAATTGCCGAAGTCATTGAGACTAATTCGGAGCAAAAGGCCAAAAGAATGAAAAGTATGAAGGAGACTGTGGAATCTCGAAATCTTTATCGTTGGGCCGGCAAATTTTTACTTGAGATGGCCAGGCTTAAGTCTACAAACAAAAAATAATTATTTTTTGTTTGTAGAGCCCCATAAATTTCAATGTCCGAAGAATGAATAAGTTTGCGCTCTAATTATTTTCGAATATTATGACCATTGAAAGATATTTTACAAAAGATTCGGATCTCAAATTTATTTTGGTTCGGCATGCCGAAGCGGAAAGTAACGACCATCGGTTGTCGTTAAAGTTTATGAATGCCAAGGC
>JBAXWD010000140.1:0-1512 GCA_037128645.1 Candidatus Berkelbacteria bacterium | reverse complement strand
AGCAAATAGAAAACCAAAATTTTCAACACGTCTAGTCCGCCGATGTCGAGTTTGCGGCCGACGCCGTGGTTATTATAGAAAATTCCAGTTATGTCGAATTTGTTTGCGAGAAATCGCAAGCCGTGGCGAACTTCCTGGTGTTACTAAATCAAGCTGGTAAAGGAATAAATATGGACCCAATAGCAGACATGCTTACAACAATTAGAAATAACATGGCAGTTGGCAATGACCAGGCAATAATTCCTCATTCCAAACTAAAAGTCGCCATTCTTGAACTTCTGGCAAAGAAGCAGATTATTGATGGACTCGAAATTACCACTGAAGGTAGCAGAAAACTAATAAGCATTGCTGTCAAACGCCGCAATATTCCATATCACATGAAACGGATTTCAAGCCCTGGACGCCGGGTTTTTGTTAAGGCTAAAGATATCAAGGCCCCGCTTTCCGGCTTAGGTTTCGTCATCGTGTCCACTCCAAAGGGTGTTCTTACTGGTGCTGAAGCTAAAAAAACCGGTGTTGGTGGCGAATTAATCTGTGAGGTCTGGTAAAATGAGCCGAGTAGGAAACAAAATTATAATTATCCCAGAAGGCGTAACTGTTAACATCAATGACGGTGTTGTTGCAGTCGCTGGCCCGAAGGGCAACCAAGAGTTTAAATTGAACGATGGAATTACCGTAGTTGCCGAGAACGGAGAAGTTAAAGTTAGCCGACGAGACAACAGCAAATCCCAACGTTCACTTCACGGCACTAGTGCCCGTGTCATTGGCAATATCATTACTGGGCTTTCAGCTGGTTTTACTCGCAGGCTCGATTTTAAGGGTGTTGGATTTACCATCGTCGCCGAAGGCAATAAAATGAATATGCGTTTGGGTTATTCTCATCCAGTTATTCTAGATATTCCTGAAGGCATTACCGTCAACGTCGTTAAAAATTCAATTATGGTTGAAGGCTCGAGCAAGGAATTAGTTGGCGCATTTGCCGCAAAGCTTAGAGACACCAAAAAACCTGAAGTTTACAAAGGCAAAGGTATTAAATATCACGAAGAAATTATTAAGAAGAAGGCTGGAAAAGCTGCCCAAACTGCTTCTTCATAAAGGTACAATATGAAATTAAAAAATCATCGAAAAATCAGAGTTACCAACAAAATTATGTCCTCGGCAACTAGACCGCGAATGGTGATTTTTAGATCCAACAAAGAGATTTATGCTTCAATTATAGATAACAATGGTAAGGTTGTAGCCAATGCTAGCAGCATAAAGCTTTCAGGAATGACCAAAACAGCCGCTGCGGAAAAAGTTGGCGCCGATATTGCCTCAAAAGCCAAAGCTGGCAAAGTTACTGAAATTGTCTTCGATCGACGCGGTTATAAATATCATGGCCGGGTAAAGGCTTTGGCCGAAGGCGCTCGCGAGGGCGGTTTAAAATTTTAATAAATAGAGAACATTATAAGTATGGAAGATATAAAAAAACAACAAGACGTTACAGATAATAAAACAACGGCTGGAGCAGAA
>JBAXWD010000014.1:0-11211 GCA_037128645.1 Candidatus Berkelbacteria bacterium | reverse complement strand
GGTATATGTCATGCAGGCAACTTTAGATGTAGGATTTTCAGCAATTATCTGCCTGATAACCTGAACCAAAGAGAATGTTTTACCACTTCCTGCTCCTCCACTCAACAAAAAGTTCCTCTTTTCATCTATTTGCTGAAAAATTTCCTGAAAGGATTTTTAAGTTATTTTTGATAGACAGCGCCGGCCTACCTGACACTAGAATTCGACCACTATTGAAAAAAAATATTTCAAAAGTAATTTCAAAAATTGGCAAGGCTTTTACCAATTCAGAAAAATCAAAAATGTTTTTTTATAATTTGATAAAAGAGAAAGATTACGCCAGCGCTTCGCCAATTATGCAAAAGACGATGGCAAATTTAATCTCAATAGATTTAACAAAATCACTGGCAAAAATAAAAATCCCAACAATCATTATTTGGGGAGAAAAAGATAAAACCACGCCACTTTACATGGCAAAAATTTTAGAAAATAATATTGCAAATTCAGAATTGATTATTTTGCCTAATGCAAACCATTCGCCACATTTTACTCATTCAAAAGTTATAGCAAAAATTATTAATGAAAAAATCAACTTTTAATTCACTTGGTTCGAATTATAATTTTGCTTTTGCAATTAAAACTTTATTTTTGTCTGAAAAAAATAATCGCTTGAAAGACGTACTCGAAAAAAAATATGACGGCAAGGTATTCTTAACTTATAAGGGCCGGGAAGCAATTTCTTTAATTTTGAAATCATTAACTTTGCCAGCAGGAAGCAAAGTGGCAATAAATGGCTTCACCTGCCTGGCGGTTTTTCAAGCGGTGACGTCTGCCGGTTATCAACCAATTCTATTAGATACCGATAAAAATAAATTAAATTTCTCCGCAAAATCTTTAGTTGAAACAATTAAGACTGACCCAAATATTAAAGTCGTCATAGTCCAAAATACATTCGGTTTCGAATCCGATATCTCCGAAATTAAAAAAAACTGTCAGCAAAATAAATTAATTTTAATTGAAGATTTGGCGCATAACGCCGGACTTCAATATAAAACCGGTGAAGAATTTGGAACTGTTGGTGATTTTGTCGCACTATCTTTTAGTCGAGATAAAATGATCGATGCTATTTCAGGCGGAGCAGCAATTTTTCGAAATCAGAATAAATTGCCAGAAATTGACTTCGCCAACATTTCTCTTTGGCAAAAAATTGTTGATCGTTTTTATCCACTCCACACAGTTTTTATCCGAAAAATATATCCAACCGGAATCGGAAAATACTATCATTTCGCATTAAAAAAAATGGGGTTGATACCAAAATCAATGATGGCAGCGGATGACAAAATTCACAGGCTTCCAAATTTCTATGCTGCTCTAGCAGAAGACCAACTTAATATCGCAAAACGAGATTTGGCAAGACGACAAAAGATCGGTAATCTTTATTTAGCCAGCATCGATAAAAAATTTTTGTTGGACGAAAATTATTTTCAACCGCTAACTCGATTCCCAATTATCACTCACAATCGAAAAAAACTTCTAGGAAAATTCCGAGCTAATAATATTTTCCTAGACGACATTTGGTATGATTGGCCGATAGCACCTAAGAAATATGCTGACGATTCGGTTTATCAGATGGGACAGTGTCCAAATGCTGAAAAACTTTCTGGCGAAATTCTCAACTTGCCAACGCATCAAAATATTTCCGAGGAAACGGCTGAAAAGATAATTAAAATTATTAATGAGGAAAGATGAAATATAATTTAGCAGAAATTCAAGACAAAAAAATATGGGAAAGTTTTATCTCGGGAGCAAATTATCATTCTTTTCTTCAATCTTGGAATTGGGGCGAGTGCCAATTGGCGCAAGGAGATAAAATTTTTCGTATAGGTATTTTCTGTCAGGATGAACTGGTCGCAATCATACAACTAATAAAAATCATTGCCAAGAGAGGAACTTATCTTTTGTGCCCGCACGGTCCTGTTTTCAAAAATCAAGATGATTTGAAAAATGCTTTCGGTCAGATTGATCAATACATAACACAATTAGCAAAAAGCGAAAAATGCGATTTTATTCGAATTTGCCCAACAGTAAAAAACAATCAGGAAAATTTAGAGATTTTTAAAAAATTCGGTTTTCGAAAATCACCTATCCATACACATCCAGAGATATCTTGGATTTTGGATATTTTCAAAACCAACGATCAGCTTTTAGCCGAAATGCGAAAAACCACAAGATACATGATAAAACGCTCACAAAAAGAAGGTGCAAGAGTTGAAATTTCGGCAAATCCGGATGATTTAGAAAAGTTCTGGCGAATTTATTCTGACACTGCAAAACGACAAAAATTTACAACAGCGCCAAAAAATATTCTTAAATCCGAATTCGATTTATTTTTGAAAGATAATCAAATCAGGTTTTTCTTTGGTCAACTTAACGATGAAGTAATTGTTGCCGCAATGATAGTTTTCTACGGCGATTCCGCTTATTATCACAACAGTGGCTCATTAAAAAAGCACGAAAAAATCGGTATTTCCCATTTGGTCCAATGGGAGGCTATTCAAGAAGCAAAAAACCGAGGACTAAAATTTTATAATTTCTGGGGTATTTCACCAGAAGACAAGCCAAGTCACCCTTGGGCTGGGCTTTCAATGTTTAAAAAAGGCTTCGGCGGCGGAGCTGAATACTATCTCCCGTCACAAGATAAACCAATAACTAAAAAATATTTTCTCAATTTTGCGATTGAAAAACTCAGAAGCATAAAACGCGGTTACAATTAGATCTAGCGATTCGGTGCTATTCGATAATAGTAGTTTAGCAAGTAAGATGCAATGTTTCCAAAAACTGGCGCCGCAGTTGATTCAGCATATTTGGCATTTTTAGGCTTATTTAACTCAACTAGGAGTGCGAAACGCGGATTATCAGCAGGTGCAAAACCGGCAAAAGAGTGGTTAAAAATTCCTTCAGTATATTTTCCGGTCGCTGGATCAACCATCTGTGCTGTTCCCGTTTTCCCTGCAACCCAAAAACCCTTAACCCCAGCCTTTTTACCGTAACCATTTTCGACAACTTGCACCAACATTTGGTTTATTTCAGCTGAAGTTTGCTCAGAAATTACCGATCCAACAGTCACAGGATCAACCGCTGAGGTACTACCATTATCGTTTATAATTTTATCAACAACCTCTGGTTTCATCATTACACCTTTGTTTGCCAGCGCTGCATAGGCCATAACCAGCTGAATAGGTGTGACGGAAATTCCCTGGCCAAAAGTCATAGTTGCCTGACCAATTTGTCCCCAATTTTTAAGCGGCTGGATAATACCTACACCTTCGCCTGATAAATCAATGCCTGTTTTATCAGCAAAACCGAACTTGTGGATATATTGATTCATAATATCGCTACCGACCTGTTGGCCAACCCAAACCATACCAACGTTGTCAGAGTTGCGTAAAATATCACCAATTTTTTCTGCTCCAAAACCCTTGCCTTCGGCAGTATGGATGGTGAAACCGGAAATATCAACCGAAGCACCAAAGGTCGAGCCTGAATCCGGAGTAATTTTTCCAGTGTCGAGCCCAGAAGCGACAACTATCGGTTTAAAAATACTACCAGGCTCATAGGCGGTCGAGATGAGAGGGTTTTTAAATAAGCTAGTTTGGTCACTATTGGCATACTGCGAAAAGTTGTTTGGATCAAATGATGGCAATGATGCCATACCGATAACCTTTCCGGTTTTAATATCGACTGCAACAGCCATTGCTGATTCTGACTCATAGGTTTGCATTGCTAAGCGCAATTGTTGATACATATAAAAATTGACTGAGCGATCAACTGATAGAAGATAGCTAGTGCCATTCTTTGGTGTATCTTCAGAAAGCAAGTTGATCATTCTGCCAAGCGTATCCTGCTCTCCAGTAATGCTCCCTGCCGAACCTTGAAGCTCTTTATCATAAAATCCTTCAAACCCATACTTTCCCTTGTCTTCATTGTCCACAAAACCCAAAAGTTGAGAGGAAAAATCTGATTCCGGATAATACCTCTTATATTCGGGCAAAACATAAACACCAGTTAGATTCAGCGCTTCTATTTTGTCAGCATCATCATAAGTTAAACCCTTCTTTAACGGCGGCAGATAACTTTTGTCGTTGTTGATTTGATTAAAAACCTCCATAGATGATATCCCAACGAATGAGGCCAATTTTGAGGCTGTATCTTGTTTGTCCTTCAGATTTTTGGGGACTACGAGAAGATCAAAACTTTTAGTGTCATAGGCCATGGCATAACTTCCAGCTAAGTTATCAGATGAATCATGAAAATATATTTTTCCTCTTTGGGGCAGCACGATTTTCGAAAATTGCTGCTGACTCTTGGCCTGCGCCACATAGCTTTTTCCTTCAACTATTTGTTTTTGAAACAGTCTAGCCAGTAGAATAATCGACAACAACAAAAAAAGCGCTGCAACAAACTTTATTCGCGCAACTATTTTTTCGTCGTTCATTATTTATCCTTGGGAAATTGAAAAAACCAACTAACAATATTCTACCGAATTCAGCGCTAGTTATTTTTTCGTGTTATCGCTCGGTATATAATTGACTTGGCTACTCGGCTGCATTTGCCCTGCACTTGCCGCAGCTGGGTTAATTGATTTATCAATTTCATTTAGAGATTCTAGACGTGATGATTCAACTTGCAATCGGTCTCTTTGCTCGGTTAGAGCTGTCTTCTGAGTCGATAAATCTCGCAATTTGTAGCTTCGGTCGGCACCCTGAGTTGATTGGGTAAGATACAAAAGGCCAAGCGCACCGAAAATTATTATAGCAATAAATCTGGCAGCTTTGGGGCCTATAAAAACTTTCCGGCCAACTGTTCGCTTCTTGGTGCCGATATTTGATGAATTTGAATTGGTGACCACAAAATCTCTACCCACAATAACCCTCCGGAAAGATTAAAATTTTAAGATGAAAGACTAAAGAAAAAGAATTGGCTATCCTCTTGAATCTTGAATTTTCTTTGATCAGTAGCCAGCTTTTTTGTTTTTGTTTGATGTCGTCCGATAAAGTTCACCGAACGAAAAGCTGACGTGTAATAAACCTTTGCCCCTCCAATCCAGCTGACAATGACATTTCTCATTGCCGGTCGTGTACTGGCTACTGGTCAAAGAATAGAAAGCAATTTCTAATTTCTAATGCCAAATTTCTAATAAATTACTAATTTTTAAATGTCCAATTTGGGAATTTAGTTATTTGACATTTATTTGGAATTAGTCATTCGGATTTAGTCATTAGCAAGCGCGAGAAGATAATTTATCCAAGATTAAAAACCAATCTCTGATAAACTTTCCGCAACCTCAGCACTGCTTTCTTCCATTTCCTTTTTAAAGTTCGCCCAAACCTCCGTTGGCCAAATCTCAATTCTGTTATATATCCCAATAAACACAACGTCTTTTTTAATTTCTGCGTACTCTCTCAAATAACCTGGCAGATTGATACGGCCAACACGATCAAGTTCGACATCGGAAGCGCCAGCCAGCATTAGCCTGGAAAAACTTCTGGCATTTTTCTGAGTAATAGGAAGTTCAGCAATTTTCTCAGCCAAGTTCTGCCACTCTCCAAGTGGATAAACCCACAAACATTTGTCTAGCCCGCGGGTGACAACGCAACCAGAAGCTAAATCCCCACGAAATTTTGAAGGAATTGATGCACGACCTTTTTCATCTATTGTATGTCGATACTCTCCGATGAACATGGCTTCCCAATCTCCCTCATGCGCTAATTACGCAAAACAAATTTTTAACGTAACTGCCTTACTTTTGTTTACTACTTTTATTTTTTTTGTTTTTGGTTTCAGCATAATGGTTCTTACGAATTTACTAATCTGATCGAAATTACGAATAAGAATTTCTATTAGTAATTTAGTTCTGGGATTTATTTGTAAATTGGTAAGGGGCACTTCGTGCTTCCCACTTCTTCCCACATATTCCCATTTTATGGCAATAATCTTGTCAGGTCAACAACTTGCCGACCTATCATGTGGATAATATATTCCATAATAAAAAATTACTAGTCCAGAACTAGCAATTTTTTATTAATTCTACCAGCTATCTCAAGTTAACGCTGCGAATTTATCTTTTCGAACAAATAATTGTTGACCTCAGAAATTTTAATTCGCTCCTGCTTCATGCTATCGCGCTCGCGGATGGTAACTGTTTGGTCTTCAAGCGTCTGGTAATCGACGGTAACACAATATGGTGTGCCTATCTCATCATTCCGGCGATAGCGCTTACCAATTGATCCTGACTCATCATAGCCAGCCCGAAACCCACATAAGGTCGCATTGTATCGAATGTCATTGGCAATGTCAGGCATTTTATCTTTTTTCATCAAAGGAAAAACCGCAACTTGTATCGGAGCAATTTTTGGATGTAGTTTTAGAACAACCTCGCCAACTTCGCGGCCATCGGTCCCATCGGATTCCTTGTAGCCATCAACCAAGCAAGCTAACATTATTCGATCAACACCCATCGTCGGTTCAATAACATATGGCGCAATTTTTTTACCTTCCGCCTCGTCGAAATAATGTAAATCTTTGCCGGAAAATTTTTCATGCTGGGACAAATCATAATCAGTTCTGTTGGCGACACCAGCAAGTTCAGATACACCAAATGGAAATTCATACATAATATCAACAGTTCGCTTTGAATAGTGCGCCAATGATTTTTTTGGATGTTCATAGCGAGAAAGTTTGGTTTTATCAATTCCTAAATCCCAATAAAACAGTTCCCACTGATCAAGCCATTCAGTAAACCATTGTTCATCTTCTCCGGGTTTAACAAAATATTCTAATTCAGCAATTTCAAACTCACGGCTGCGAAAGAAAAAATCTCCTGTCGTGATTTCATTTCGGAATGATTTTCCAATTTGGGCAATACCAAATGGCAACTTCATCCGCATTGATTCTGAAACAAGTTTAAAATCGCAAAACATTGACTGAGCGGTTTCTCCTCGTAGATAAATCGTATTTTTTTTGCCTTCGACAGTGCCCTCAAGCGCTTCAAATAACAAATTAAAACTCTTGGGTTCGGTAAAATCCTTCGAACCGCAACTTGGACATTGCATTATTTCTTTGGCTTTTCCCTGATCTTTGTATTTGCCTTCTTTCAAGTGGTCTTCACGATAGCGATTGTGGCACTCTTTACACTCAACAAGCGGGTCAGTAAATGATTCCAGGTGCCCCGACGCTTTCCAAACGGTTGGATGCATCAAAATTGATCCTTCAATCCCAACGATATCCGGTCGCATCCGCACATAAGTATCCCACCAAATTTTCTTGATGGCATTTTTCATCTCAACGCCAAGCGGGCCAAAATCCCAAATCGCTGAAATACCTCCATAAATCTCTGAGTCTTGCCAAACAAAACCTCTACGCTTACAAAGCGAAACAATCTTTTCCATAATGTCATTCCTGACTTGAGCAGGAATCTTTTCTTTTTCTGCCATAATAGTTCCCTTTTGACTGATATTTGTTCTAGCTTATCATTTTCCAACTATTTTTTCCACTCAAAATGCCAAAATTCGCCCTTTTCTCCAACTGAGAACCCAACCGAGGTCATCGTACTGATTAAAATATCTTGTAATCGCTGGAATTCCGCTGATTGTGAATCTTTTTTGTTTCGATAATAATCAATTAGATACGCCTCCGGATCATCGTCCTTATTTCTCATCATTAGTTCTTTGCCAGTTTTCAAATCCAACAAACCAATATCGACTGCCAACCCAGTTGCGTGTGGCATGCGAATCATATTTAGCAATTTGTCAGTTTTATCTTTGCCCTGGTATTCGTACAATTTTTTCTCCGCCAGTTTATATAGTTCCGGATTTCTGTGCGCGTCTTTAACAATTAATTCCAAGCCTAGATTGGATAATTTTTCGTTAGCTTTTTGCAGTGGCTGGGTAAGTTCTTTATCCAAATACGCATTACCATCAAAAACACCAGCATTTTCCAGTTCCTCTTTGCTGATGTGATACCGTTCGCTCCGCGTCCAATAATAATTGGCACCTTTAATGCCAAAATCAGCAATATTTACCAAGTTTTCAGGCTGATGCTCATTGTTCATAGTATTAATTTAGCATATTTTCACGCTCAAACCAATGCCATTTTGTACATAATTCTGGCGTTTTTGAGATCAAGCGACTATTTTATGCTTGACTTTTGTGCTCAAGTGTGATAGAATGAGCACACACTGAGTACCAGACCACACAAGAAAGAGTGATTCCATTGCTAAGACCTCAGCCGCATCGCCGTTTCGAACCGTTCAACTTCCTGTCTGGCAGCCACGCCCTTGACTACATCCGCCACACCGACGACTTTCCGATCGGGTTCATCGGCGGCGGCCCCATCGGACCGACCCAGGCCAGGGCAACCATCGAGGAATCCTACCAGATGAAGTATGGCCCCATCATCCACCTGGCCCTGGCCCCGCATGACGGCAGCCTCGGCTTCGGTCACGACAAGGTTGTTGTGCTCAACGGGTTGCCGGACAAGCACACGACGATCGTCGCTGATGCGGTGGTGGTCCCCAAGATCTTCGGCCCCTTCGCCGTGGAAACATTGCTCGGCGACTGCTCGTGCAACATCGTCGCCAACCCAGACTGGATCGGCTTCATCCACGCGGGGACCCCCGAACTGTTCGAGGGCTTGCTGGACAACTTCGAAGGCGAATGGCGCTATATGGACCAGAGTCATGTGTTCATGGGCCCGTGTATCACGGGCCGCAACTACGCCTACGACCCGGAGAAGGTGCCGGAGAAGTACAAGAGCTTCCTGCTCGAGGCCGATGGCAGTGACACCATCTTCGACGATGGCTACACCTTCGGGTTGGCCGAAGCAGT
Organism: Candidatus Berkelbacteria bacterium; assembly: GCA_037128645.1. GTDB lineage: Bacteria > Patescibacteriota > UBA1384 > XYA2-FULL-43-10 > CAINNR01 > CAINNR01. The sequence continues at coordinate 2,347 of JBAXWD010000014.1, read as the reverse complement.
CTACTCCGAGCTGGATAAGTGGGGAGCCGCCTCACTGGACAACTGCCTTGTTGATCCCTTCACCGAGAACCTGGGCGGCGGCGGCTGGGCCTCGGCCCGCTACTACCAGTTCCTCAAGAACGTTCGCGGGGCAGGAGACGGGCTCTCGCCCCGCGACATGGCGCTGTTCCACTTCGAGCCGGCCGCGTAGGTCCAAGCCCCCGTTTCGCTCATTGTGACACACGACCGACGCCGTTGTCCCCAACTGGGGACAACGGCGCTTTTTTTATTTTATGATTATTTTCCACTTCTATACTTCGAAGTATAGAAGTGAACTATTTAGCCATGTCTTTCATAAACTTTTTGCTTTTGAGTTCGCGTTCCAGTACACCTTCAATATAGTTCTCCAAAACTTGTGCTGTTTGATTTTTGTATTTGTCGTTGATGTTAATTTTTGAGCCAACAATAAATTCTGGTGAAAAAACTAAGCGCAAAATTTTTATTACATCATTTTCAATTTCTCGCCCATGACCGAATTTATTATGGCAGGATTGGCAAATTACTCCGCCTTCAATATCGTCCCAGTAATTTTGCTCAGGCAGCAGTTTGCTTTCGCAATGCAAGCAATTTTGCGTTACCGGCTTAAACCCCAGGTTTTCCAAAATCTTAGCCGAAAAAACCGGTATGAGAATTGGATCATCAGCATTTTCCAAATTTTCCAAATATTTTGCGAATAATTCAAAAACCTCCGGGTGGTTTTGTTTCTCTTCCAAAAATTTGTCCAAAAGCTCACCAATATAAAATGCTTTTGAAGTTTTATCAATGTCAGTATGGATTTTTTCAAAATGCTTAATTACCGAAGCCGAAGTTACAATGTAGAAACTTCGGCCTTCGTGGAAAATAAAATCAACTAAACAAAATGGCTCAAGTGAACCGCCAAGTTTGGAGAGTATTTTTCGAGAACCCTTAGCTATTGCCTTAATTTTTCCGTGATCGCTAGTTAGCACAGTTAAAATCCTATCGGCCTCACCGTAGTTCATCCGCTTTATTATGATACCCCGAGTTTTAACGTTAGTCATCTATTCTTTAATATTTTTTCTACTTTTTCAAGTTGCTCCGGCGTGTTCACACCCAAGACCTCGTCCTCAGTCTCAGTTTTAATACTGACAATTTTCTTTCCTTGCTTGGTCGCTATTGACAACAAATCCGGGAGATAATACTCTTTCTGAACATTATCCGTTCCAATTCTGCCCAGGTTATCCCAAAGCCAATCAGCGTCAAACATATAAAAACTCGGATTACATTCTTTAATTTTCCGCTCTTCCTCCGTTGCATCTTTTTGCTCAACGGTCGCGATAATTTCCCCTTCGTTATTCCTAATCACCCGACTATAAGCCCAGAAGTCAGGATCGCCCAAATCAACTGTTACCATTGCAATAGTTGGCTTCTCGGTGTTAAATTTTTCGATTAGTTTCTTAATCGTTTCGGTTTTGTACAGTGGCATATCGCCATAACTTACAATTACCGCCTTTGATTTTCCTTTCAGTAGATCCTTTGCCATCATAACGGCGTGACCTGTACCTTTCTGTTCGAATTGTTCAACATACTGAACCTGGTCTTTGAAATAATCGCGGACCTGCTCCTGCATAAAACCAACAACTAAAACGACATCAGGAACATCAGCAGCTTCTACACTGTCAATTAAATATTCGACAATTGGTTTGCCGAGCGCCCGATACATTACTTTCGGCCGATCCGCCGCACCCATCCTTGTCCCCTTGCCCGCCGCCAAAACTACTGCGATAATATCTTTCATAATTCTCCTTTTATATTATTTCTGGCACTCAGAACAAAAATGTGTCCCGCGGCCGTTTAATCTTATCTTCTTGATAATGCCATCACAGCGCTTACAAGATTTGCCTTCTTGGGCATAAACTTGGAAATGCTCCTGAGCTTGGCCTTTGGTGCCATCAATTTTGTAATATGTGTTTTCCGATGAGCCGCCATATTTTAATCCAATTTCCAATGATTTGATAATTGATTCTCGGAGCTTTGATATCTCGTCGTCAGATATTTCTCCCGCCAATCTTGTTGGCAAAATTCCCGCCCAATAAAGTGATTCATCAACATAAATATTTCCAATTCCGGAAATTAAACTTTGGTCTGTCAAAACTTTTTTAATATTCCAGCGCGGCTTAGATTTAATTATCTTTGATAATTCTTCGGCTGTGAATTCGCTGTCAAACGGCTCCACTCCCAATTCTTCAGACAATTTTAATTTTAATTCCTGACTGTCGAGCAATTTAACCCAGCCAAATCTGCGCATATCGTTAAAAAATAGTTTCGAGCCATCGGCAAAATCAAAAAT
>JBAXWD010000139.1:0-1551 GCA_037128645.1 Candidatus Berkelbacteria bacterium | reverse complement strand
GTTCAATAAAACTCCAGATGGTCGCTATGAACCACTCGCCAAGAAAAACGTGGACACTGGTATGGGTCTTGAACGCACCACCGTTGTTTTAAATGGTAAAGACAATGTTTTTGATACTGATTTGTTTGTGCCTTTGATAGAGAAAATCAATCACTTAGCTAAAAATGACGACTTGAAAGCTAAAAGAATTATTGCTGACCATGTCAAAGCGGCTGTTTTTATGCTTTCCGAGGGTATTTTGCCTTCTAATACAGAACAAGGTTATGTCTTACGTCGTATTTTGCGCCGTGCGATTCGTTTTATCGACAAACTTGGCATGCCAAATGATTCTTTAGTTTATGTGGCTGATCAAGTAGTCAAAATGTACGCCGATATCTATCCGGAAGTTAAAGCAAAACAAGACGATATAAATAAGGAGTTAATGGCGGAAGATTTTAAATTCCGAGCGACTTTGGAAAAAGGTTTGCGCGAATTTAATAAACTAGGGGCTGATAAAAAAATAACCGGTGAAGAAGCTTTTCAACTTTTTTCAACTTACGGTTTTCCTTTAGAACTTACAGTTGAACTTGCAAACGAACGTGGTTTTGAAGTTGACCAAATTGAGTTCCATACCAAGATGAAAGAACATCAGGATAAATCTCGCGCTGGCGCCGAACAAAAATTCAAAGGGGGGTTAGCTGGTACTGGAGAAATTGAAACTAAATATCATACTGCGACTCACTTATTGAACGCTGCCTTGCGTGAAATTTTGGGAGTTCATGTCTCTCAAAAAGGAAGTAATATTACAGCGGAGAGAATGCGTTTTGATTTTGCCCATGGTACCAAAATGACCGATGAGGAAAAAAGTAGAGTTGAGCAGTGGGTAAATGATAAAATTCAAAAAAATCTCCCGGTTATTTTAGAAGAGATGTCTATCGGTCAGGCTCAAAGCTCTGGAGCCATTGGAGTGTTTACAGATAAATACGACGACATTGTTAAAGTATATACTATTGGAAACCAAGAATTAGGACTTGTTAGTAAAGAAATCTGTGGTGGACCACATGTTGAAAATACTGGCACCATGGGCAAATTTAAGATTCAAAAAGAAGAAGCTGTATCAGCAGGAGTCAGAAGAATTAAGGCAGTTTTAGAATAAAATATGACCCACAAAGTCTTTCTTACTGGCCACAGGGGTCTGATTGGTTCGGAATTAGTCAAACATTTTAAAGATAAAGTTATCGGTTTTGATCGTGGCGACAAGTGGCCAACCCCTGAAGCCGTTAAAGACGTTGACCTCATAATCCATTGCGCTTCCAATTGCGTCATTCGTGAAGTAATCAAGAACCCGGATTTGGCCAAGGAAAACATTGATCTAACTTACAAAGTGATGGAGTTAGCTCGTCAAAATAACATTAAAAAAGTAGTGTTATTTTCTAGTGGGCGAGTTAAACACAAAGAAAAGAACCCTTACACTGTTTCAAAAGAATTTTTAGAGTTGACTGGAGAAGGATATCGTCAGTGCTATGGCATAGATTACATAATAATTCGTCCTGAAACAGTTTGGGGTATGGA
>JBAXWD010000138.1:0-1594 GCA_037128645.1 Candidatus Berkelbacteria bacterium | reverse complement strand
TATACATATCCCTGATTTTATCATCAGGGTGTTTCCAAGCTATTGAAACAGAACGTTACGGTTGACCCGGAGCCATTTTTAGTATATAATTTTGACTAATGACAGATGAAGTAACAATTCGAATTAAAGCGGGCAAGGGCGGCGATGGAGCCGTCTCATTTTTGCGTGAAAAATTCCGTCCAAATGGCGGCCCAGACGGCGGTGACGGTGGCAACGGCGGATCAATTATTTTCGTCGCCGATAACAATGTGAATACACTGACTTATTTCGATAGTCGCAAACAATTTCATGCTCAAAATGGTGAAAATGGTACTGGCAAGAATATGCATGGCAAAGAAGCACCAGATCTGACTTTGCTGGTCCCGCAAGGCACTACAATTATGGAAGACGGCAAAATTATTCTTGACATGACCAAAGTTGGCCAAACCTTTATTGCCGCTAAGGGTGGCAATGGCGGTTGGGGAAATCAGCATTTTGCATCATCAATAAAACAAAAACCCGAGTGGTCAAAACAAGGGCTACCTGGTGAAGAAAAAGAGATCAAGCTTGAATTAAAGCTAATTGCTGACGTTGGGCTTGTCGGATTTCCGAACGCCGGCAAATCAACATTGTTATCTGTTGTCTCAAACGCACGGCCAAAAATTGCCGACTATCCTTTTACGACTCTGGAGCCAAATTTGGGCGTAATTACTATTTATGACAAAGAGTTCATTTTCGCTGATATTCCCGGCTTAATAGAGGGAGCGTCTTTGGGCCGTGGACTTGGAGTGAAATTTTTGAAGCATATTGAAAGAACTAAAGAGCTTTTGCTTTTAATCTCCGCTGAGTCAGAAAATCCAGTAGGGGACTACAAAATTCTGCTTAAAGAATTAAAAGATTACTCTAAAATATTAGCTAAAAAACGGATATTGGTCACAATCTCCAAATCAGAAATCTTGGACGATGAAGGCAAGAAAAAAATTGAAAAAGATTTCAAAAAACTAAAAATTGCTCCACTTTTTTTCTCGGCCGCAACCAGGGACAACCTAGACGTACTATTGTCTAGGATATTTGAACTAATAGAATAAGCCGCCGATAGGCGTCTTTTAACGCTTTGTGTCCGCTACGCGGGACTATTGGATCTTGTTATAAAAAAAGCGACACTGCATGGCGAGTGTCGCTTGTGTTTTGGTTCTGGAAGCTGGGTTCTAGTTCCAGCGGATGTTCTTCACATGGTATTGGCCACCGGCCTCGTAAACATCAACATAGAACCACTGACCGGCTACTACGTCACGAAACACCAGGTCGTTGTGCAGATCGCTCGCCCCGAAGGCGATGGTATCGTATCCTTCGACATTGATAGTTGCGGTCATGGCCAGCTGGTCATCGGACACGACTGTGCCTTCGACGCGCTGGGCGACGAGACCACCGCGAATGGAGCCTGGTGCCTCGCGCCGCGGTTGTGGGCGCATGATCGGGCTATCGATGATGAAGACGACGTTGACGGCCCGGTCCTTCTTCTTCCCGGGCTCGGGCACCGTGTCGAAGGCGACTCGCTGGTCGCGGAGATCGATGTCGTCATCATCCTCATCCGGTCGCTCGTACAGGTCATTGA
>JBAXWD010000137.1:0-1597 GCA_037128645.1 Candidatus Berkelbacteria bacterium | reverse complement strand
AAAACGAATTGGATACAAAAAATTACAAAAGAGTTTATGGGTCTGCAAATACAATAAAGCCGATGAAATTGACTTAGTAATTGATGAGTTGAAAATTCGCGACTATGTTTCATATTTCATTGCTCATCAAAGTAATGTTGATGAACACATTAAAAAACTTTTACCCTAAGTTCATATTGATTTGCGTCGATCAATTAATATCAATATGGGAAATTTTCAGCTAAAATTAAGCAGATTTGATATAATAAACTTATGAAATATTTAATTAAGTTTGATCGATTTTTCGCCTGGGTTCTATTTATTACAATGATCCTTTTTCTGGTCTCTGGATATGGCATGACAAAGGGGATTATTTCCAATAAACTAGCAGTTGATATCCACAACAGTGTAATGCCGCCAGTTCTAATCATTGCCTTCACAATTCACGCCTGGTACGCAATTCACATGGCTTTTAAACGCTGGCAAATTTGGAATTGGTTTACACGAATTCTATTAGCACTATTTTTCGTTGCTTTCGTTGGCTATTTTGGATATCTGCAATACTTTTACCAGCAAAGTTATGCTACCAGTGGTTCATCCACTTCCACAACCTCAACTTCCTCATCAACAGCAACAACCCAAACTCCGTCAACTTCAAACGCTTCAGGCAGTGCGTCCAATACCAATCAATCAAAAATATTCACCCTTGCTGAATTGGCAAAATACAACGGCAAAAACGGCCAACCAAGCTATGTTGCAGTTGACGGAAAGGTCTACGATCTATCCTCTGTTTTTATCAACGGAATACATCGCGGTTGGTCAGCTGGCCAAGATTTATCGGCTGAATTTCACGCCCAACACGCAGACAGCATATTGAATAATTATACGGTCGTCGGAACTCTTACAAATTAAATTTTATTAATTTTACCTTGAGCTGAAGAGAATATTTTGCTATTGTTAAAATTGGCTTGCGGGTGTGGTTCATCGGTAGAATGTATCCTTCCCAAGGATAAGAGGGCGGTTCGACTCCGCTCACCCGCTCCAGGCCGATGTAGCTCAGTTGGTAGAGCAGCACTTTCGTAAAGTGAAGGTCGGCGGTTCAACCCCGCCCATCGGCTCCATGATATAATAGAAATGCAAGGAGGACCAATGAAATTTCATGACCTAAAAATATTTGATGATGTTCCCGAAGATTGGTCTCAATTTTTCGATTTTCGCGAAGACTTGGGTTACTTAAAGCGAGAGGCAGCGAAAATTGATTTTGAATTTGAAAATGTCGTTGTAATCGGCAATGGCGGCTCAATTACCAGTTTCAATGCTTACTCAATTTGCACCAGCAAAAATACTTTTATAATCAACTCAATGGACCCGGCACTTCTGCGAAAGGTAAAAAGTCAGTGCAAAATTGATAATACCGTCGTTGTGGCGGTTTCCAAATCCGGCAACACTTTGGGCGTCATTGAGGCGCTGATGGATTTTACCGGTTACAAAATTGTTGTTGTCACCGAAGGCGAAGAAGGTACATTGCGGCAAATCGCTAATAAAATGAATTGGCAAATTGTTGAGCATCCAAATATTTCCGGCCGATACTCAGGAGCAACAGCGGCTGGATTATTTC
>JBAXWD010000136.1:0-1615 GCA_037128645.1 Candidatus Berkelbacteria bacterium | reverse complement strand
GATATGCTTTTGGCGTTAGTCTTAACCAAAGGAACTTTGGCTTCTGATATTTTAAATTCGCTGGAAATTGTACCAGAAAAAGTTTCGATTATTGCCAAGCTTGTTAGCAACCAAGGCAAAAAGCAAGGCACGCCTGCAATTTCGCTTGATGCAAAAAATGTAATGCAAGGCGCCGTTAGAATAGCTGCTGGCTATAATCATATGGTAGTCGATGCGGAACATTTACTTCTAGCTCTTTTATCAGATTCAAAACTAAATTCCTACAGCATAATCGAGAGAATTGGTATCAAGCCTGAAAGAATTGCTGAACAGATCACCTCGATTTTTAATGAAATATCCAAAGCTTCTGGCTCACTGAATAATGACCAGTCAATGGGTTTTGACATACCAAACATCGGAGATATGCCGGGAGATGAATTTGCTAGCGATATGAATGATCCATCAGGAAAGACGAAAACCGCTGAAATTGAAAAAACTTTTCTCGAGCAATACACAACCAATCTGACGCTTCAGGCCAAGGGCAACCAGCTCGACCCCCTAATCGGCAGGGGTCCGGAAATTGAACGTGTAGCGCAAATACTGTCTAGGAGAACAAAAAATAATCCGCTACTCGTAGGTGAATCTGGTGTAGGTAAAACTGCTATTGTCGAAGGCTTGGCCAGAAAAATCGTAGACGGTAATGTTCCTCAAACCTTAATCGGAAAAACTATTTTATCACTTGATTTAGGGTCTCTACTGGCGGGGACCATGTACCGCGGACAGTTCGAAAGCAGGGTGAAAAAATTACTTGCCGAAATTAAGAAAATCGGTAAAATTATTCTCTTTATTGATGAAATCCACACAACCGTTGGTACTGGGTCAGCTGAAGGATCACTCGACACGGCCAACATGCTAAAGCCAATTTTAACTAAAAGTGAATTTCAAGTAATCGGCGCCACTACTTTTGATGAATACAAAAAACATATTGAAAAGGATCCGGCCTACGAAAGAAGATTCCAAATTGTCCAGGTGCCAGAACCATCTGTGAATGAGACAATTAAAATTCTCCGTGGATTAAAACAAAAATACGAACAGCACCACGGTGTTAAATTTACACCCGAAGCCCTAGTTGCTGCTACTGAACTTTCTGAGCGTTACATTACAGACAGATTTTTACCTGACAAAGCAATTGATTTAATTGATGAAGCTGCAGCTGCCACCAACATTGTCACCCCCGAAAGCACCAAGCTGGCGAAGCTTCAGTCAAAATTAGCCGATATCCAATCCAAAAAAGAAGAAGCGGTAATGACTGAAAATTACGAATCTGCAACTCATTTTCGCGAAGAAGAAATATTATTGTCTGATAAAATATCAGCACTTGAAAAAACCAGTGCCAGTCAAAAAAAACAAACTATTGACGCTAGTGATATTGCCAAAATAGTTTCTCGCTGGACTGGCATTCAAGTCGAGAATTTGTCGCTCGACGAGAGAAAACGTTATTTGAACCTCGAAGAAAGATTGAAAAAGTTTGTTATTGGCCAAGATGAAGCTGTGTCAATTATAGCGGAGCGTAAATATGGAAGTGTTTAATATAGATTTTTACAAGAGTTTAGGGTTAATAGCTGCATCCTTACTG
>JBAXWD010000135.1:0-1631 GCA_037128645.1 Candidatus Berkelbacteria bacterium | reverse complement strand
GTGGGTTTTGAGGAGCGAGTTTACGAGCGCGTGAGAGTCCAGCCTCGGAGCCATCTTCCAAAAAGCTACGGATGGCAAGCCAATTCAAATTTGTCCCCTAGGTCGAAACTTGATAGATTTGTATTACAATTTAAAAATTTAACTCCCGAAAGGAGTGAATTATGGAAATTAAATTTTCCCAACGAGTAGGCGTGTTTGTCGATGTACAAAACATGTACTACTCAGCAAAAAATCTTTATAACAAAAAAGTTAATTTTGGAAAAATTCTTCAACTAGCATCTCAAGGAAGAGAACTAGTTCGAGCTACCGCTTACGTCATCAAGGCCGATATCGAGCAAGAAGCGAACTTTTTTGAAGCATTACAGAAGCAGGGCTACGAAGTTAGAGCTAAGGATTTACAAGTCTTTTTTGGCGGAGCCAAAAAAGGCGACTGGGACGTCGGAATCGCCATGGATGTCATGCGAACCGCCAACAAGCTGGACGTTGTCGTATTAGTTTCCGGTGACGGTGATTTCAAGGACCTTCTAGAGCACGTCAAATCCCTCGGATGCCGAGCCGAAGTCATGGCTTTTAAGAAAACCGCTTCAGCCAGAATCATCGATCAAGCAGACAGATATACCGACCTTGATTCAATCAAAGCCGATATTCTCATTAGCTAATAAAATTAAGGTAAATTATGTCTATTGATTTAGATCCTAAAAAACCACGCGTGCTAGTTGCACTTGGTGGCAAATCATCCGAGCGAGCAGTCTCAATTGAAACAGGCAAGAATATAGCTATAGCCTTAGAGAAAAATGGCTATTCGGTTGGTGTGATGGATATTGGAACAGGCGCACTGATGCAAACTCCGGAATTAGATAATATCCAAAAAGATGCCTCCAAATTGCCAGCCGTTTCCAATATTCCACTCGTTGATATCAAGCGTCATTTTGAATTAGTGTTTATTGCCATGCACGGAAAATTTGGTGAAGATGGTGGAATTCAGTCATTACTCGAAAATATTGACGTCCCATACACAGGTTCCGATCCCCTTTCCTCAGCCCTCGCGATGGACAAGAATCACTCAAAAATAGTCTTTAAATCGATGGACATCCCTGTTTTGGACTGGGAAATTTTAACCGACAAAGACGCAAAAACAAAAATTAAGTTTCCGGTCATCGTTAAGCCTAACGCCGAAGGATCATCTGTCGGTGTCTCAATCTGTGAGAATGAGGCTGATTTCGTAGTCGGACTAAAGCTGGCGCTTAAAAAATGCGACAAAGTCATGGTGGAGCCATTCATTAAAGGAACAGAGATCACCGTACCGGTTATCGAGCGAGAAAACGGTGATGCTAGAGCTTTGCCTGTTATTGAGATCGTCCCCAAGCATAGGTTCTTTGACTTTGAAGGTAAGTATGATGGATCAACTACAGAAATAGTTCCAGCCAAAATCAGTCCCGAATTAACCAAGAAAGCACAAGATCTAGCTGTCAAATCTCACCTCGCTCTAGGATGCCGACATTTCTCGAGAGTCGATATGATAGTTGACGAAAAAGGCAATATTTTTGTTCTTGAGCTAAACACCATCCCAGGAATGACTTCCGAAAGCCTTTATCCAAAATCAGCTGCAGCTGACAAGATCAGCTTTGAGA
>JBAXWD010000134.1:0-1636 GCA_037128645.1 Candidatus Berkelbacteria bacterium | reverse complement strand
CATCACACAAACGAAATCGCCCAGTCAGAAGCAGCTACAGGCAAGCCGTTTGTCCACTACTGGTTGCACGGAGGCTTCATGAATGTAAATGATGAGAAAATGGCAAAGTCAAAAGGCAACTTCCTCAAACTCAGCGACCTCATTGAAAATACTGTCGCCCCAATCGCATTTCGCTATTGGCTTCTCACCTCGCACTATCGCTCTCAGGTAAACTTTAGTCTCGATGCCGTCCAAGCAGCACAAACTGCCCTCTTCAAGCTATGTGAGGAGATCGTTGTGTGGCCAGATGGTGGAACTATTTCAAAAAAATACCAAACGGATTTTGAAAAAAACATCAGTGACGATTTCAATATGCCACAAGCTGTCGCAACCCTCTGGAAAATGGTAAAGGACAACAAAGTCACCGACGCTGACAAAAAAGCTACTGTCCTCGATTTTGATCGCGTACTCGGCCTCCGCTTGAGCGAAATTTCCGCAATTCCAAGTGAAATCGATAAAGGAAAAAGCACCAGCGAAATTCCTCCGGAAATTCTTGCTCTCGCCGACGCACGCGAAGCCGCTCGCCTCTCCAAAGACTGGCCTCAGGCTGACGCCCTCCGCGCCGAGATCGAGTCTCGCGGCTACTCACTCAAGGATACTGATAAAGGACCACAAATTCTTGAAAACTAGGTAATTTGACCATAGGTTGTAAATGTGCTATTATATTTTTAGCTCACACAAACCTTAACCAAAGAAAGATCATTTTATGAAAAATAATACCACTGAATGGATGGCAATATCCGGAATTACTGGCCTCATGTTCTTTATAATTGCCAACCTTACAAACCTATTTGTCGGTTCCAGTCTACTCGCTGCAGGTCTTCAACTTTGTGTAAACACCTTTGTCTTCATCGTTTGGACAAAAGGCTTTGCACAGAGTCATGGGTTCAAAAAATTTGTCGCATTTTTTGGAGTAGTGGTGCCTGTCATAATGGCAGGCATTACAGTCTGGCACGTAATCCTCCCCGCCATCCTCAACTAGCTACATTTCCTCATAATCAAACGAAAAAATCCGCCCTCACCAAGCGGATTTTCCTTTTTTATTAAATTTGACTTTTATTTTCTAGCCGCTATACTTTATCTACATTTGGTTCCCCGTTGGGGAGCTCCGAGAAAACCCCGAGAGGGGTTTTCGTTTTTGGTAAAAAGACTCTAATCATTTCTACCGCTGATTCAAAGTCATTGTCTGACAAAACGTTAATTTTTCGAATAAAACGTTTTGAACTAACAGTCCTTAGCTGTGAAAGGTTAACAATATTTTTCTCTCCAGAACTATTAGTAAATTTAAATACGTAATCACCCTCTTTTATTTTGCTTGATATTGGTGCAACAAGAAAAGAATGTGTATTAAAAGCTTTGATAACCAACACGGGTCGCTCAAACCTATCGTTTTTACCGTTAGTCTCAACACCAATGTTCTGACCAAGATTTATCCACCAAACTTCTTTCTTGCGTGGAAAAAGATGCTCGTTTGAACTGTTGAGAGCGACTTTTAATTTTGTCCAATCAATATATTTATTAAATAATTCTAAACTTATATACATCACCTAATTTTACGCAAACAAAAATACTTGTCGATAGTTTTCATAACAATAAG
>JBAXWD010000133.1:0-1649 GCA_037128645.1 Candidatus Berkelbacteria bacterium | reverse complement strand
TTGATCGCTTGGGCAATATCGCCGATCATCTGGAGCGCGTCGGCAATGAACTCTTCGGCGGCGAGAAGCAGGCTTCCGTCACCGAATGCGATGAGGTACATCTTCTCTTCCCCTGCAATGATGACCATGGGACACTTGCGGATCGCAATGTCGACCATTGCGGCGGAAAGCTGTGGCCCTCGGCCCTCACAGGCTGGTAAACCGGTTTTCATGTTTGCGGCTCCTCTTGCTGGAGTGGTGGATTACCACTTTTTTTATAACACAAAACAAGCACAAATGTCAATGAATTTGAGCAAAATTATTAGTTCAAGTTATATTGCTTCGGCACAAATGTCGCGGTATGGACAATATTTACATTGGAACATATCTGGTTTAGCCGAGAGTTCTTTGTTTCGAATCCCCTGCTCAACGTCGGCTATCATTTGTTTAGTATTTTCTAAATCGTTTTGGGAAAAAATTCGTTCGCCCTTGAGTCCTGATTCAATAAAATGTAGGGTTGTTTTTGGTATTGTGCCATATTTACTTTTCCAGGCTAGAGCATAAATCATCATTTGAGTTGAGTCTTTAATCCGTCTTTCTGCGTCCTTCTGCTGGCGAACATCGGAGGTTTTAAAATCTCTAATTTCCGCTAGTTCTTCGCTGCGATAAACCAGATCAAACCGCCCATTTATTTTTACGTCACCAATTAGGAATTCAAATACTTCCTCAACTTTACTAGGCAGGGTTGGGTCTTTTTTATCTTCATCAAAAAAGCGAGACAAAGTATCAAGTCCTTGCTTAAATCTCAGTTCCTCTTGCTCTCTAGTGATAAAGCCCACATTATGAAAAGCCTGACGATAATCGGCCAGAAGTTGGTCTAGCGTTAATTTTTCGCCCTCAATTTTTCTAGCAAAATAGTGATCAAGCGCTGCGTGGATTGCTGTACCGTACATTAATTGTTGATTTTCCAAAAGCGGAATTTTAATAATGTGGGCGTAATAAAATTTCTTTGGACATGAATAATAATCATCAATTTGTTGACGTGAAAGTTTCAGGACCTTATCGGAAAATTTATTTGGTAGGCCCTTTATTTCTTGCGGCAGTTGTTTAAATCTTTCAATTTTTTCAATGGCAGAAAGCTTGTGCTTAAGTTTCTCTGGTTTTGGTTGATCAAGAAGTTCAAGTGCAAATTGTGATATTTTTTTTGCTCGTTTGCCGCCGTAGTCCTCGGCCGCTGTTAAGTACAAATAGTTTTTCGCCCTAGTAGCCGCGACGTAAAAAAGCCGTCGCTCTTCTTCCAGGTGCCAGTCCCCTTCCGGCAGTCTTTCTTTAATTAGTTCATCGGGAATTGGTAGTGGATCACGCCTTTTCCTGGACGGAAATCTGTCGGCTACACAGTTGGCGATAAAAACTACTGGCCACTCCAAACCTTTGGCCGCGTGGAGCGTAGAAAGTGTCACGACGTTTTGGTCTTTTTCTCGCTCGTTCAAAGTTGAAAGCAAGGCGATGGTTTGTGCGACTTCGAGCAAGTTTTTTTGCTCAGACGCCATCGTTGCGCCAGCGGTGTCTTCGATTTCACCGCCACAACGCTTGGCCATCCAGTCGCAAAACTCCATCACATGCGTCCAGCGTGCGGCGGCCATTTGCGGGCTGTCTTCAGCGTCGTAGAG
>JBAXWD010000132.1:0-1658 GCA_037128645.1 Candidatus Berkelbacteria bacterium | reverse complement strand
TGCCAAGGCTGACCCGGGGATTACTCCAGTTGGTAAAAAACAATCAGTTATTATTGCTAAAAAAGTTTTTTCGGCTGGTGGCTGTGATGTCATTGTGCATAGTTCTGCAAAACGCTCGCGAATGACTGCAAAAATTATCGCTAAATTTTTAGAAGACAAATGTCTGAAGGATATTGAGGAAAGAAAATCGGTTTACTTACACGAAGTAGATGTGGGTGATTTTTCCGGCGAGTCTGGTGAAACTGTGACGGAAATGTACCCAAGGCAAGCAGGAATATTTTATCAGGGCGATATTGATGATTGGGATTTTCCGGACGGAGAAGATCACGCAGAAATTGTCCGTCGGATCAAATCAGTCTTTACTCAAATAAGGCCAATAGTTGATGACGGCAAAACCGTGCTTCTTGTCGGCCACTCAATGTTTAACCAGGTCGTTCTTAATTACCTTTTTCCAAAAGATAAAGATTTCTGCAAGCTGACCGATTATCCGCATGACCGGGTTGTGACCATAAATTTAGAATAATTGGATAACTATTATGAAAAAGCTTCTTCTTATTGGTTGGTTTTTTTATCCCAAGCTTGGTGGAGCCGAAACAGTAATGCTGAACCAAGCGAAATATTTTGTTGACCAGGGATATGATGTGTCAGTTCTGACATCAGGAGAAGAAGACGGAAAACTCGGTAAGGTTAAAATATATCGACGTAATTATATTAATACCAGTATTGAATTCAATAGTGCGGCAGTTGTCAAAGATCTAGAAAAAATATTTGCTGTCTCCAGGCCGGATATTGTCCATTTTCATAACGGCTCGTATCCGGTAGCTTCAAATGATATTCCCGCGGGTGTCAAAAATATCGTGTCTCTTTTTGATTATTTCAAAAAAAATGGTTCGGTAGTGATTGAACACACACATAATGCACAATTAGAGCGGCCGGACTTAACTGAACCTCTGAGAAATTTGAAGTGGGATTGTTTGATTTGCGTTAGTGATTATGTTCGCAGAAGTTGGCAAAAACTTGGGACAGGGGCCAAAAAAATTGAAGTTGTTCATAATGGCATAGAATTAAAACTTTTCGAAAACTCGGAAAAAAGTTTAGAGATGGCAAAACTTAAAAAAAGTGGGGAGCAAATAATATTTTTTCCGGCTCGAGTAATTAGTATGCGCCGGGCGATGATCTCAGAGCAGAAGAATTTCATTTTGTTGCTCCGAGCTTGCAAAATATTGCTCGGCAAAGGTTTGGATCATTTTCGATTAATTGCAATTTTGAATCGTGGCCTACAAACAGAAAATACTAAAAAAGCATACGATGAGTTAGATCGTGAGATTAAAAACAATAATCTTGGTCAGCACATTGATTTTTTACCGGAGGTGCTGCCTGCTGAAATGCCTTGCTACTATGCCGCCGCTGATATTGTTTGTATTCCATCAATTAATGAAACATTTGGCTTGGTTTACATTGAAGCCATGGCGGCTGGAAAAATTGCGATTGCCTCGAATACCGGCGGACCGAAAGAATATATTAAAAACGGTGAAAATGGTTTTTTGGTTGATCCACAGGACCCAAATGATTTAGCTTTAGTGCTCGAGAAGTTAGTAACAGATAATAAATTAAGAGATAGAATTAGTTTAAATGGGGCTACCACAGTTAGGGAGTTT
>JBAXWD010000131.1:0-1688 GCA_037128645.1 Candidatus Berkelbacteria bacterium | reverse complement strand
CTATCAGTTCCCCAGAAACTAAATCTGTTGCAGCTGTAATAAACTTAACTTTAAGATCTTTAATGTCTTTAGTTTTAACCAACTCTTTTAGCAAATCACCAATCTGTAATAAGATTTTGTCAGGATTTTTTTGTTTAAAAATATTTTTTCGGCTTACAATTTCGCGACTGTCGAGTTCATAAAAAAACTTCTCGACTAAAGCACTGCCACCCTCGCAAAATAGTAGCCCAACGATAGCACCGGCCGAAACCCCTGAAATAATTTCCGGCTTAATCCGAAATTTTTCTAATTGTTCCAAAATACCGGTGTGAGCCGCACCTTTAAAACCGCCGCCGCCAAGAGCTAGTCCAATTTTCATTTGCGTAGTCCTTTCAAAATTTCAATATCAGATATTTCATTTGCAGTTTTCATCCCAGTAGTTTCAATAATACCGGGCAAGTGCGTTAGTTTTGGGTGATTCACAATTCGCTCAAAAGCGTCGAGACCGATATAGCCTTTGCCAATGTCGGCATGGCGATCACGATTGGAAAATAGTGGCACAGCTGAATCATTCAAATGCAAACAAACCAAATGCTCCAAACCGATGTGTTTATCAAATTCTTTTAATGTTTCTTCTAGCCCCTCTTCGGTTGCCAGGTTATAACCGGAGCCAAAAGCGTGAGCAGTATCGAGTGTGACTTTTAGCCTTGGAGAATTTACTTTAGCCATAATCTCAGCCAATTCTTCAAACTTGTCGCCGATAATATCTCCGGCACCGGCAGAATTTTCTAGAATTAGATATGGTTTTTCACTGGCGGCGAGAATTGTTTTTATTCCAAGTGCAATTTTATCGATAACTTCTGAGAGTTTTTTTCCTTTAGTTGAACCAACATGAAAGTTGGCGCCAATTGCTCCCAAAAGTTCTGCCTTATGCATGTCATCGATCAAAGTTTTAATTGAGGCTTCGTAAAAAAATGGATTGCTCGATGCCAAATTAATTAGGTATATGCTATGAATAACTATCGGATTAATTTTAGCTTTGATGTTTAGGTCAACAAATCTGCCAATTTCTTTTTCCGAAATCGCAACCGGATTCCAGCGCTCTGGCGGGTTGACAAAAATCTGCATGCATTCAGAACCAACAGACTCGGCACGAGTTATCGCATCTGAGAATGGCGCTGAAGTTGAAATATGGGAACCGAATAACATAAGTTTTTTCCTTTTTGTCATTGCGAGGAGGAACGACGCGGCAATCTTTTCAATAGAGATTGCCGTGCCTTTCGTTTCACTCAATGGCTCGCAATGACCAATAAATTATCTTAAAATCACCTTACCAAGCTTATTGTAATTAGATAAATCAATAAATTCAACTTTCAAACTTTTGGTGTCTAGGACGGCCGCCATCAATGAAAGCCCGGCTGGAAGTTTTAGAATTTTGGTTTTTCCGATGTAGCTCACTCCCCAATATGAGTGTTGGTGGCCACAAATTTGAATTTTGGGCGCGTCTTTTATTTCAACGGTTTTATCGATTTCCTTGTGATCAAATTTGCGAAAGTTCTTGAAATTCTTTGGTGGTATATGCGAAAGAAAAATTGAGCCGGCTAAGTCCGACTCTTTAATTTTTGGGTAGGAAATTCCGTGACCCCACAAATCAGGTACACCATTCATACCAATAATTTTTTCGTCTTCGTATTCCAGCATTTTCCCCT